>NZ_JBAURZ010000393.1:0-1660 GCF_049581445.1 Paraburkholderia sp.
CGCGAATATTTCCTCGGCCTGCGCGGGCGCCGCGCGCTGCAGGCGCTGCCGCCGGAGCGCCGCGCGAAGTTGCCGGCTGCCGCGCTCGAACCCGCATCGTCCGAACTGCCGCTGTGAAACAGGGAACCTGACATGGAAAACAAATCACACGCCTTCTGGGCCGGGCTCTTCACGGTGGTGTTGCTGGTGGCGATCGGGGCGGCCGCGTTCCTGTTCAATGTCGACCGCTCGGTGCGGGTTCCATACGATCTGATTGCCCGCACGAGCGTCAACGGTCTCTACACCGATGCGGCCGTGCGTTACCGTGGTCTGGACATCGGCAAGGTGCAAGCAATCAAGTTCGACCGCGATCATCCGGGGCAGATCCTGATCCGCATCATGGTGGACCAGCATGCGCCGATCACGCACTCCACCTTCGGCAGTCTTGGGTTTCAGGGCGTGACGGGCATTGCGTTCATCCAGCTCGACGATACAGGGCGCGACACGACGCCATTGGCGTCGTCCCCCAAGCAGGTCGCGCAACTGCCGATGCGCCCGGGTCTGCTCGAGCAGTTGCAGCAGCGCGGCGACATCCTGCTGCGCAAGCTGGAGCGCATCACGGATGACGTGAACGACGTACTGTCGCCGCAGATGCGCGACCAGTTACTGGCCACCGCCGCGAGCCTGCAACACGCTGCCGACGGCGTTACGACGCTCACCAAACAGATGGAGCCCGCAGCGGGCAAGCTGCCGCAGACGATCGATCAGCTGGATCGCACGCTTGCGTCTACTAACGAGTTGATCACCGGTCTGAACCGGCCGGATGGTCCATTTGAAGCCAACCTGAACAAGGTCGGCACGGCGGCGGCGCAGGCGGGTGACGCGCTGACCTCAATGAATGCGTCGTTGCAGGACCTGTCGTCGCGGGTGGGGTACGAGACGCTGCCGCGCGTCAATTCGCTGGCCGACGAGGTGCGCTCCGCCGTGCGGTCCGTGGACCGTGCGGCGGACATGGTCAGCACCAGTCCGCACAGCTTGTTGTTCGGCGCGCCGCCAGCGGCCCCGGGGCCTGGCGAGACTGGTTTCACGTGGCCTGCTGGCCACGCGGCAAAGTGATCTGAAAGGATGATCGTCATGGCACGTCCCCTGAACTGCTTATCTTCCGCGAGCGCCGCCTGTGCGCTCGTGCTCGCTTGCAGTCTGCTGGCCGGTTGCGTGGGCACGTCGGCACCGCTCACCAACGTTCGTTACGATTTCGGGCCGCCGCCGACCGCGCCGGCCGCCACGGGATCGATGCCCGCCATCAAGGTGCTGGCAGTCAGCGCGCCCGAAACGCTGGCCTCGGACAAACTGATTTACCGGCTCAGCTATGCCGACGCGCAGCAGACGGCGTCATATGCAACCAGCCACTGGGCTATGGCGCCGTCAGAACTGCTCACGCTGCGTCTGCGTAATGCGCTATCGCAGCGCGGCACGGTGTTGACTGGCGCGGATGGCGTGAGCGCGCCGGTGCTCAAAGTCGACCTCGACGAGTTTGAGCAGGTTTTCGACAGCCAGACGCAAAGCCACGGCGCCGTGACAGCGCGCGCCACCTTGACCCACCACGGCAAGGTGCTGGCCCAGCAGACCTTCACTGCCCGCGCGCCCGCCAACTCGACCGATGCGGCCGGTGGCGCACAGG
>NZ_JBAURZ010000394.1:0-19147 GCF_049581445.1 Paraburkholderia sp.
GCGCAATTCGGCGCAACGAGCGCTTTGGGTCGTCAGCGCAAACAGGCGCGCGTGCGGCCGCAGCATCTCGACGCAACGCATGCCGACGTCGCCGCAGCCCACAATCAGCACGCGCGGGCGTCGCAAGTTTCGTGTGGCTTTCATGGTGAACGCATTGTAGCCGTCAGGCACGGCTAGCACCGATTACCGACTTTTCGAACTCGAATACGCTATGGCATTTAATGTAACCCTCCGGCAAAGCGGCCGGCAGTTTCAAGTAGAAGCCGATGAACCGGTCCTGACCGCCGCGCTGCGCCAGGGCATTGGTCTGCCTTACGGCTGCAAGAACGGCGCCTGTGGCTCCTGTAAAGGCACCGTCGTCAGTGGCGAGGTCGAGCAGCGTCAGCATTCGTCGTCCGCCCTGTCGAACGATGAAAAGACCCGCGGCATGGCGCTCTTCTGCTGCGCGACGCCGTGCACGGATCTCGAGATCGATATCCGCGAAGTGGCTGGCGTGGGTGACGTGCAGGTCAAAAAACTGCCTTGCCGCGTGAACGCCATCGAGCGCAAAGCCGACGACGTCGTCGTGCTCAAACTGCAATTGCCCGCCAACGAGCGTCTGCAATATCTCGCTGGCCAGTACCTCGAATTCATCCTGAAAGACGGCAAGCGCCGCAGCTATTCGATGGCTAATGCGCCGCACGTCGAAGGCCCTATCGAACTGCACGTCCGCCATATGCCCGGCGGCACCTTCACCGATCACGTCTTCGGCGCGATGAAGGAGCGCGACATCCTGCGCTTCGAGGCACCGCTTGGCACCTTCTTCCTGCGTGAAGATTCGGACAAGCCGATCGTGCTGCTCGCGTCCGGCACCGGTTTCGCGCCGCTGAAGGCGATCGTCGAACATGCGGTGTTCAAGAACCTCGACCGGCCCATGACGCTGTACTGGGGCGCGCGTCGCAAGAAAGACCTGTATCTGCTGGATCTGGCGGAGCAATGGGCGCGCGAGATTCCGAACTTCAAGTTCGTGCCGGTGCTCTCCGAACCGGACCCAAGCGATGCGTGGACAGGCCGCACGGGCTTCGTTCATCGTAGCGTCATTGAAGATCTGCCAGACTTGTCGGGTTATCAGGTGTACGCCTGCGGCGCACCGGTGATGGTCGAGTCGGCGCAACGTGATTTCACGCAGCACCACGGTCTGCCGGAGGACGAGTTCTATGCGGATTCGTTCACCAGCGCCGCCGACCTGGCCAATCCGGTCTGATCCGCGGTTTCACCACGTTTTAACCGGCCAGAGATTGCCAGTGTGAACGGAATCAGCGTGCGCGGCGGACCAAAAAAGTCGGCCGCACACGAAATTCATGGTTTACACCGGCGCTCGCGTTGTCGTATTCTTTCGCGCATGAACCGCATCCAATCCGAACTCCGACGTCGCCGCTCGCTGCTCCCTTAGGGATGCCGCCGGCTTTGTCACGGATTCGCGCCGTTAAGGCGCATGTTGTTCGAATCACGAAAGCCACGGCGTGCCGTGGCTTTTTTGTTTTTTCGGTCCCCTTTTACTGACCCTTCCCCCCTGCACCGCCGGAGCCCGCCCATGAATTTCAATGAGTACCCCATCGAGTCGCTGATGTACATCACCAACCGGCCCGAGATCGTTTTCACACACGGCAAGGGTTCGTGGCTCTACGACAATACCGGCAAGCGATACCTCGATTTCATCCAGGGGTGGGCGGTCAATAGCCTGGGCCATTGCAACGACGGCATGATCGAAGCGCTGAACAAGCAGGCGCAATTGCTCATCAACCCGTCGCCGGCCTTCTACAACGGGCCCATGGCACAACTGGCGGCCCTGCTTACGCAGCACAGCTGTTTCGACAAGGTTTTCTTCACCAACAGCGGCGCGGAAGCGAACGAAGGCGCGATCAAGCTCGCGCGCAAGTGGGGCAAGAAACACAAGGACGGCGCTTTCGAGATCATCACGTTCGACCACAGCTTCCACGGCCGCACGCTCGCCACCATGTCGGCGAGCGGCAAGCCGGGCTGGGACACGATCTATGCCCCGCAAGTACCAGGCTTCCCGAAGGCGGACCTGAACGATATCGCATCGGTCGAGAAGCTCATCAACGGCAAGACTGTTGCGGTGATGCTCGAGCCGATCCAGGGCGAAGGCGGCGTGATTCCCGCCTCGCGCGAATTCATGCAGCAACTGCGTGCGCTGACGCAAAAGCACAACCTGCTGCTGATCGTCGATGAAGTGCAGAGCGGCTGCGGCCGTGCCGGCACGCTGTTCGCATACGAGCTTTCGGGTATCGAGCCGGATATCATGACGCTCGGCAAGGGCATCGGTGGCGGCGTGCCGCTCGCGGCACTGCTCTGCAAGTCAGCCGTGGAGGTGTTCGAAGCCGGCGATCAGGGCGGTACCTATAACGGCAATCCGCTGATGACGGCGGTTGGCTTCTCCGTGATCTCGCAATTGACGGCGCCCGGCTTCCTCGAAGGCGTGCGGGCGCGCGGCGAGTATCTGCGCTCGAAGCTGCTGGAACTGTCGGAAGAGCGTGGCTTCGAGGGCGAGCGTGGCGAAGGACTGCTGCGTGCGCTGTTGCTCGGCAAGGACATCGGCAACCAGATCGTCGAAAAGGCGCGCGTCATGCAGCCCGACGGCTTGCTGCTGAACGCGGCGCGTCCGAATCTGCTGCGCTTCATGCCGGCGCTTAACGTGACGAACGAGGAAATCGACCAGATGATGGCGATGCTGCGTTCGATTCTCGATACGCTTTAAGACGCCTGGAACGCATATGACGATGACGACCACAGCGCTGTCGATCCGCTGCTTCGAAGCCAGCGACACCGATGCCGTGGTCGCGTTGTGGCAAGAGGCGTTTCCCGAGTACCGCGACGTCACGAGGCCGCAACGCAACCCGCATCTGTCGATAGCCAACAAGATGGGGACGCAGCCGGAGTTGTTCTTTGTGGCCGAATTCGACGCACGTGTGGTCGGCACGGTGATGGCGGGCTATGACGGCCATCGAGGCTGGATGTATTCGCTTGCGGTGGACACGTCGCAGCGGCGCCTTGGGATTGGCTCACGGCTTGTTGCGCATGCGGAGGCGGCGTTGACGGCGCTTGGCTGTCCGAAGGTGAATCTGCAGGTGCTCTCGGCGAAGGAAGATATCCGCGGGTTTTATGAGGCGCTGGGGTATCGTACAGACCCTGTGATCAGCCTTGGCAAGCGGCTAGGTGAATTGGCTGACGCCGCGCCTACCGCACCAGCCGCGCCGGAAAAGACGACCTCACCTTCTGCTGCGTAGTGCTGGTTGCTTGACCGCCCTCGCTAAGCGGGGCGCATTGAAAATGACAAAGGCCGCATGCTCAAACAAACGCATGCGGCCTTTTTTCTTGCGCGGGAATGAGCGGTTGGTTGAACCACTCATTCCCGTTTAGAGCTTACTCACCCAGATAAGCAGCCCGAACCTTCGGATCATCCAGCATCTGCTTCGCGTCACCGGACATCGTCACCAGACCCGAGTCCATCACGTAGCCGCGGTTAGCTGCCTGCAACGCCAGCCGCGCGTTCTGCTCCACCAGCAACACGGTCATGCCTTCGGCCGAGATCGCCCGCACCACTTCGAAGATCTTCTCCACCATGATCGGCGACAGACCCATCGACGGTTCGTCGAGCAACAACAGTTTCGGCTTGCTGATGATCGCACGCGCCATCGCCAGCATCTGCTGCTCGCCGCCCGAGAGCGTGCCCGCATACTGCGAAGCCCGTTCCTTCAGACGCGGGAAGAAGCCAAACATGCGATCCACGTCCGACTTGATGCCGTCCGCGTCGTTGCGCAGGTACGCGCCCATCTGCATGTTCTCGATAATCGACATGCGCGCGAAGATGCCACGCCCTTCCGGCACCATCGCGAGACCACGCTTGAGCAGTTCGTGCGCGGGCAGACCCTTGATCGACGTGCCCATGTACTCGATGTCGCCCGCACCGTACGCCTTCAGGCCCGTGATCGCCTTCATCGTCGTGGTCTTGCCTGCGCCGTTCGCGCCAATCAGCGTGACCAGTTCGCCCTGACCCACTTCGAGGTCGATACCCTTGACTGCCTGAATGCCGCCGTAATTGACCTGCAGGCCCTTGATTTTCAACATCGGGGAATTAGCCATCAATGGACTCCTGCACCAAGATATGCCTCGATCACTTTCGGGTCCTTCTGCACGTCATGCGGCAGACCCTGGGCGATCACCTTGCCGTAATCGAGCACCGTCATGTTGTTGCACAGGCCCATCACCAGTTTCACGTCGTGCTCGATCAGCAGGATCGTCTTGCCGTCCGAGCGGATCTTGTCGAGCAGCTTGGTGAGTTCGACCTTCTCGGTTGCGTTCATGCCGGCAGCCGGCTCGTCCAGTGCCAGCAGCTTCGGATCGGTAGCGAGCGCGCGTGCGATCTCCAGACGCCGCTGGTGACCGTACGACAGGTTGCGCGACGTGTAGTCCGCGTATTGCAGCACGCCGACATACTCCAGCAACTCCAGCGCACGTTCCTTGATCTCGCGCTCTTCCTTGCGCTCGGCCGGCGTCTGGAACACCGCGCCGATCAGGCCGTGCTTCGTGCGTACGTGACGACCCACCATCACGTTTTCCAGCGCGGTCATGCCGCCAAACAGGCGGATGTTCTGGAACGTGCGAGCAATGCCCGCCTTCGCGACCTGGTACACCGCGGTCGGCGTGTAGTTTTCGCCATCGAGCTTGAAATCGCCCGAATCCGGCGTGTACAGCCCCGTGATCACGTTGAAGAACGTGGTCTTGCCGGCGCCGTTCGGGCCGATCAGACCATAGATCTCACCGGCCTTGATTTCCAGGCCCACATCGGACAGCGCCTGCAGGCCGCCGAAACGCTTGTTCACGCCTTTGACGGACAGGCGGATTTTGTTTTCGCTCATTAGATTTCTCCTGTGTCGACCAGAGTTGGCGCTTTAGCGCTTACTCTGGTCGCATGCTCTGCGCGGGCCTCAGGCACGCACCGGCTTCTTGCCGTTGCGCTTTGCCAGCTTGGCGATCTTGTCCTCGTGCTTCGGCGACGGCCACAGGCCTTCCGAGCGGTACAGCATGATGAGAACCATCGCGAGACCGTAGAGCAACTGACGGATCACTTCGGTATCGACAATTTCATGGCCGAAGAGCATGTCCTGCAGCGGACCCATCGTCGAGCGCAGGAATTCCGGGAACACGGCGAGCAGCACCGCGCCGAGAATCACGCCCGGGATGTGGCCCATACCGCCCAGCACCACGCAGGCCAGCACCACGACCGATTCCCAGAAGGTGAACGATTCCGGCGACACGAAGCCCTGGAAGCCACCGAACATCGCGCCCGACAGGCCGCCGAACGACGCGCCCATCGCAAAGGCCAGCAGTTTCACGTTACGGGTGTTGATGCCCATGGCCTTCGCGGCGATTTCGTCTTCGCGGATCGCGGCCCATGCACGGCCAATGCGCGAGTGCTGCAGACGCGTACACACCCAGATCACCAGCAGCGAGCAGAGCACGAACAGGTAGTAATACATGTACACCGTCGTGAACTGGAACCCGAGAAACGTGTGGGTCTGCGCGAGGCTGAAGCCGCCTACCTGCACCGGATCGATCCCCGTGATCCCCTGCGGACCATTGGTGATGTTCACCGGACGGTCGAGGTTGTTCATGAAGATCCGCACGATTTCCCCGAAGCCCAAGGTCACGATGGCGAGGTAATCGCCACGCAGGCGCAGCGTCGGCGCACCGAGCAGTACCCCGAACATCGCGGCTAGTGCCATCGCGACCGGCACGATGATCCAGAACGGCGTATGCAGGCCGTGCGGGAAGATTGCCCCGATCCACGCGAATTGCGTAGACAGGTGAGGTGACGACAGCAGCGCCGTGGTGTAGGCGCCGATCGCGTAGAACGCGATGTAGCCCAGGTCCAGCAGGCCGGCGAAGCCGACCACCACATTAAGGCCGAGCGCCAGCATCACGTAGAGCATCGCGAAGTCGAGCACGCGCACCCAGTAGTTGCCGCCGACTACGCCAATCAGCATCGGCGCCGCGATCACCAGTACCGTGGTGATGATGCCGACCGTCAGGGTCTTCGTCGTGTTCTTCTCGGGGATGAGCGTCGTGGACGGCTCGATCGGTTGAATTGAGGTCATGTTTAGACTCCTTATGGCTCAGGTCAGGCGCGATCTGCGACGCGTTCGCCGAGCAGGCCCGACGGTCGGAACACCAGCACGATGATCAGCACGATGAATGCGAACACGTCCTGGTAGTTACTGCCGAATACACCACCCGTGAGGTTGCCGATATAGCCCGCACCGAGCTGTTCGATCAGGCCGAGCAGCACGCCGCCCACCATGGCACCGCCGAGATTGCCGATACCGCCCAGCACCGCCGCGGTAAAGGCCTTAAGCCCAGGGATGAAGCCCATATAGAAGTGCGCGTTGCCGTATTCGGACGCGATCATCACGCCGGCCAGTGCGGCAAGCGCCGAGCCGATCATGAAGGTCGCCGAAATCACGAAGTTCGGATTCACGCCCATCAGGCTCGCCACGTTCGGATTTTCTGCAATCGCGCGCATCGCACGACCGAGCCTCGTTTTGTGAACCAGCAGCAGCAGGCCGCCCATCACGAGGAACGCCACCACGATGATCACGATTTCAGTCATCGAGATCACAGCACCCGGATTGTTCGGCCCGGCCGTGATCACATTGATCGGGTCGGTCGGCAGCAACTGCGGAAACGGCAGCGGGTTGCGCGACCAGATCATCATGGCCAGCGTCTGCAGCAGAATCGACACGCCAATGGCGGTGATCAGCGGCGCGAGACGCGGCGCACGGCGCAGAGGTCGGTAAGCCACGCGCTCGATCGTGTAGCCGACTAGCGAGCAAACCACCGCGGCGATGATCAGTGCAATGACGAGGGTCGGCACATTGCCGAGATGAGGGAAGTGGTTCTGCAGCACGCCTATGGCTGAGAGCGCAACCATCGCGCCTACCATCAACACATCGCCGTGCGCGAAGTTGATGATGCCCAAGATGCCGTAAACCATCGTATAGCCCAGTGCGATGATGGCATAGACGCTGCCAAGCACCAGTCCGTTGAGGATCTGCTGGATGAAGATATCCATTTAATGCTCCTTAGCCCGTGCGACTGGATTCGCGCTCTGCATCAGCCGGTGGGCGGTGATGGGTTACGCAAATCGCAACGGCACTGCGGGTACTGATGTAAAAGACCGGTAAGGGTTATCCGCTACCGACTCATCATGCGACTGGATTGCGGTCGCCGGTGCGTCGGAACCGGGGGCTAAAACGACACCGTTGGGTGGGCCGGTGCCGTCAGGCTGTACATCCCGACATTACATCTTCACCACGTCGAGAACGGACTTTTTACCGTCCTTGAAGTCGTAAAGCGTAATGGCGCCTTCTTTCAAATCACCCTTGTCGTCGAATGCGATGTGGCCAATTAACCCGTTGTAATCGGTTGACGGCATCGCAGCCAGCACCTTGGGCGCGTCGATTGAATTGGCGCGCTTCATTGCATCAACGATCACGTACACAGCGTCATACGTGAACGGCGCGTAAATCTGCACCGGCGTGTGGAAACGGTCTTCGTACTTCTTCTCGAAGTCCGCTCCCTTGTCCATCTTCGAAAGCGCGAGTCCCGCTTCCGAGCAGACCAGGTTTTGCACGGCGGATCCCGCCAGCTCCCCTACCTTGTCGGTGCACACACCGTCGCCGCCAAGGATTTTTGCCTTGATACCGAGCTCGGCCGCCTGCTTCGTAAACGGCCCGCCCGTTGCGTCCATGCCGCCGTACATGATCACGTCCGGCTGAACACTCTTGATCTTCGTGAGGATGGCCCGGAAATCCGTGGCCTGATCATTCGTCGCTTCCCGTGCGACTATCGTTGCACCACTCGCCTGCGCGGTCTTCGCGAACTCGTCCGCGAGCCCCTTGCCGTAAGCGGTCGCATCGTCCACAACCGCGATGCGCTTCGCTCCCAATTCCTTGATTGCGTAGTCCGCGAGGGCCGGCCCTTGCTGGGCGTCTGTCGCCACCACCCGGAAAGTCGTTTTGAAACCCTGCTGCGTGTAAGCCGGATTCGTCGAGGACGGCGAAATCTGCACGATGCCCGCGTCGCTATAGATCTTCGACGCAGGAATGGATACACCCGAATTCAGGTGCCCGACCACGGCGACGACATGATCGTCGACCAGTTTCTGCGCGACCTGCGTCCCCGTCTTCGGATCGCCCGCGTCGTCCTGCGCGTCGAGCTCCAGTTGGATCTTCTGGCCGTCGATGGTCAGCCCATGGGTGTTGATTTCTTCAACCGCCAATCGCGCCCCGTTTTCGTTGTCCTTCCCGAGATGGGCAATGCTGCCCGTCAATGGGGCCGCATGGCCGATCCTGACAATCACCGCACTGCTGGCCGGCGCCGGCGCCGTCGATGCGCTCGTGCTCGCCTCGCCATCGTTCTTTTTGCTGCACGCGGTCAACATCACGACCGCGGCCGCGATGGACACGGCGTAAGCAAACTTGACTCGCATTAAGTATTTCTCCAGCGCCTTCCTAAATCCCTTGTTCGAAGCCCTAAGGCCTTGAGAACGCGCGCATTGTAACTCCAATTATGGGATGGGCAATATTGTTGAAACGACAGGGTTTTCCTGCATTGCAACCTCATTTAAAACGCATTTCCCGATAAAAGGCGCAACCAGGTTGCGACAACTTTTCGTGCATCAGTTGCACCAACGGAGAGCCAAGCAGCATCAAGTGTTGCGGCAACCCCGCTCAAGCCCCGATTTCATCGCGTTGTCCGTTACGTAATATGTTTGTTTAACGCGCAGCGTATATGCCCAATGTTAGGGCATCCAAAATCGTCCGGCTGAAATATCGGCGAAAAAACGGGGATCAATCAATTAAAACTGACTGAAATTAACACTTGGAAAGCGAAAAAATTTGTACGGCAGCAGCCACAATCAGAGCAATCTGCATGATCTGGCACCCAATTTAAAGATGTAGCGGACCGGAAGCAGGAATAAAAAAAGCGCGCCCAAGGCGCGCTTTTCCTTACAACTACGTTAGACGATTGTCAGGCTGGCAAGCCAAGCCCGCGAGGCAGCGGAAACGCGATGCTCTCTTCGATCCCATCTAGCGCGCGCACATTACGCACACCCAGCTCACGTAACCGCGCGATTACGGCCTGCGCCAGCACTTCGGGAGCAGACGCGCCTGCGGTGACGCCGATGCGTCGCTTGCCGACGATCCATTGCGGATCGATCTGATCGGGCGAATCCACCATATACGAGGGGATGCCGCGCTTCTCGGCCACTTCGCGCAAGCGATTGGAGTTCGAGCTGTTTGGACTGCCCACCACGATCACCACGTCGCATTGCGGCGCCATAAACTTGACCGCGTCCTGGCGGTTCTGCGTGGCGTAGCAGATGTCCTGCTTCTTCGGTTCGCGGATCGAAGGATATTTGGCCTTCAGAGCCGCGATGATCTCGGCGGCATCATCCACGGACAAAGTAGTCTGGGTGACGAAGGCGATCCGCTCCGGATCAGCCAGCTTCAACGCCTGCACGTCCTCAATATCTTCGACCAGATACATGCCTTCGGCCGCCTGCCCCATCGTCCCTTCGACTTCGGGGTGCCCCTTGTGGCCGATCATCACGATATCGAAGCCTTCCTGGCGCATCTTCGCCACTTCGATATGCACCTTGGTCACAAGCGGACAAGTGGCGTCGTACACCCGCAAACCGCGCGAATCGGCTTCCGCGCGCACGTCCTTCGAAACGCCGTGGGCGCTGAAGATCACCGTGTTGCCGGAGGGTACTTCCTCCAGTTGCTCAATGAAGATCGCGCCCTTCTTGCGCAGGTCCTCGACCACATAGGCGTTGTGAACGATTTCATGACGCACGTAAATCGGGGAACCATGCAGCTTGATCGCGCGCTCGACAATCTCAATGGCCCGATCGACACCCGCGCAAAACCCGCGCGGCTGGGCTAGCAGGATCTCGGCTTCAGTCAGAGTCGTATCCGGGGTGCTCATGTTTACAGAATTCCGATAATTTTCACTTCGAAGGCCAGCGCCTGGCCAGCGAGCGGGTGATTGAAATCGAACAGGGCGGACGTTTCGCCGACTTCCTTCAGCACACCCGCATAGCGTCCGCCGCCCGGTGCATTGAATTCGACGAGATCGCCCGGCGAAAAATCCTCGCCGATCATGCTGTTTTCGCGCAGCGTGGCGAGCGACACCCGCTGGATCAGTTCCGGATTGCGCGGGCCGAAGGCCTGGCCGGGCGCTAGCTGAAAGGTCGAATGGTGGCCGACCTTCAATCCCAGCAGAATGTCTTCCAGCGGCGGCGCCAGTTGGCCCGCGCCCAGCAGCAACGTGGCCGGCTTCTCGGTGAAGGTGTTGATGACTTCGGCGCCATCGGCGAGGGAGAGCCGGTAATGGAGCGTGAGATGCGAACCGGGCTTCACTTCAGAGATGTCGATGATGCTCATGCAGTACTCATTCAGTCGGACGCGCTGCACGCGTGCGCCGTGGGCGCAGCCGGTGCGGGTGGCAAACCGTGGGGCTGCCTTGCGCAAAGGCTCTATTGTAAGCCACATATCTTGCGGCGGCTTGCGCGTGTCATATCCGTCGCTGCCGCCGGTAAGGACGCGCCCGCCAACCAACCGGAGAACGATGAAATGGACTACACCATCTGCGCCGAGGCGAGCGCAGTGAACGATGACCCGCCGGTCATGCCGGCTGATCCGTTGCCCGGCAATCCCCTGTCCGCAACCCGCCGGCACGGCGCGAGTGCGACAGCATTGCTACCCCCTCTCCCGCTTGCAGCGACCCGGCACCGCGACAAACGCGACATGCCACGGGAGCGGCTGCTGGATCATGGGCCGGCCGCTGTGACAGACGTTGAGCTCGTGGCACTGGTGCTGGGCTCAGGGCTACCGGGAAACGACGTCTTCAGCATCGCCAGATCGCTGCTGGAGCGCTTTGGCTCGTTACGAGCCATGCTCGACGCAACGCCGGCGGATTTCGACGGCCTTCCGGGTATCGGACCGGCCAAAACAGCCCAGCTGCTCGCCATCCTTGAGCTGGCGCGCCGCTCTTTGGTGGAGAAGATGCGTAATAAGCCGCTGATCGACTCACCTGAGGCCGTTGAGGACTACTTGCGCCTGCTGATCGGCTCGCGGCCCTACGAGGTCTTCGTCTGCTTGTTCCTCGATGCGCGTCACCGGCTGATCAGCACCGAAGAGAGTTCACGGGGTTCGCTCACGCGCATGGCGGTCTATCCGCGCGAAATCGTACGGCGCGCGCTGTCTGTCAATGCGGCCAGCATGATCGTGGCGCATAATCACCCCTCCGGCGCGGTCAAGCCCAGCGCCAGCGACCGGCGCCTCACCCAGGTGCTGCGCGATACGCTAGCATTGATCGACGTGTGCCTGATCGACCACCTCGTGATCGGCGCGCACGACACCTTTTCGTTCGCCCGGACAGGTTGGTCGTGAGTTCTACGTGCCGCTGTACCATCTGACGCAGCCGGTTTATGATGGCGTCCCCGGCATCCCGGTCGCAAATAAGGTTTGATTTTTCGGCCTTTTTCCTGCTAGAATTCCGGTCTTGCCTGTTTCCAACCCTGTTCCGAAGCCATCAAAGGCCTTCCGGTAGAAAAGCGACTGAGTGATCATCGCAGCCCTTCCGGGAAACTTTCACGGCGTCCGAACTCAGAATTAGCGTATTAGGAGTGCTCTCATATGGCACGCGTATGCCAAGTAACTGGGAAAGCGCCGATGAGCGGCAACAACGTTTCCCACGCGAACAACAAAACGAAGCGCCGGTTCCTTCCGAACCTGCAAAACCGCCGTATTTGGGTGGAAAGCGAAAACCGTTGGGTGCGTCTGCGCGTTTCGAACGCCGGCCTGCGTCTGATCGACAAAAACGGTATTGACGCTGTGCTCGCAGATCTGCGCGCACGCGGCCAAGCCTAAGGAGTAAATCATGGCGAAAGGCGCACGCGACAAGATCAAGCTGGAATCGACCGCAGGCACGGGTCACTTCTACACCACGACGAAAAACAAGCGCAACATGCCGGAAAAGATGGAGATCAGCAAGTTTGATCCCGTCGTCCGCAAGCATGTGCCGTACAAGGAAACCAAGATCAAATAAGGTCTTGCTTCCTGTCTGTTGACGAAGTCAAAAGCCCCGCATTCGTGCGGGGCTTTTTGCTTTTCGGGGTCTATTTCTTCTGCGACGCCCGTCCCTGTTCTCACCGCGCTTCCGGCCACTCCCCTCGATTTTCGTCAACGGTCTTCTGGCCAGCTTTCCCTGATGTCGGGGGACGCGTATGCTTGCTCGTTTATCGATGGGCGGCAACGCGGTCGCTACAGCTCATCAAGTGACGGAGACGCAGGAAATGAATTTCGATGTGGCAATTGTCGGTAGTGGTCTGGCAGGTTTGAGTGTCGCGCTGAATCTTGCGCAGACGCGGCGGGTTGCCGTGGTGGCGAAACGCTCCATGACGGAAGGGGCAAGTGACTGGGCTCAGGGCGGCATCGCCGCCGTTCTCGACTCTGCAGACAGCATCGAAAACCACGTCCGCGACACGTTGATTGCCGGCGGCGGCTTGTGTGACGAGGCCGCGACGCGCTTTATCGTCGAGCACGGGCGCAGCGCGATTGAATGGCTGATTGCGCAAGGCGTGCCGTTCACCAAAGACGATGCCGCTGAGTTGGGTTTTCACCTGACGCGCGAAGGAGGCCACAGCCACCGGCGCATCATCCACGCAGCGGACGCAACGGGCCACGCCGTCGTAGCTACGCTTAGCGAGCGGGTGCGGCGACATCCGAACATCACGCTGCTCGAAGACCACTACGCGATCGATCTGATCACGTCCGACCGCCTCGGGCTGCCGGGCCGCCGTTGCCACGGCCTGTACGCGCTCGACCTGCAAAGCGGCCGCACCGTCACCGTTGAAGCGCCTCACACCGTGCTCGCTACCGGTGGCGCAGGCAAGGTCTATCTGTACACCACCAATCCAGACACTGCGACCGGCGATGGAATCGCGATGGCCTGGCGCGCCGGCTGCCGCGTCTCGAACATGGAATTTATCCAGTTCCATCCCACGTGCCTCTTCCACCCCTACGCCAAATCCTTTCTGATTTCCGAGGCCGTACGTGGCGAAGGCGGTCTTCTGAAGTTGCCGGACGGCACGCGTTTCATGCCCGAGCACGACGAGCGCGCCGAACTGGCGCCGCGCGATATCGTGGCGCGCGCGATTGACTTCGAAATCAAGAAGCGCGGCATTGACTGCGTGTACCTGGACATCAGCCATCAGCCAGCGGCATTCCTGGAAGAGCACTTCCCTACCATTCTCGCGCGCTGCCGCGAGTTCGGTATCGACATCACCAAAGAGCCGATTCCGGTCGTTCCCGCGGCGCACTATACCTGCGGCGGTGTGGTGACGGACCTGGCCGGTCGCACCGATTTGGCCGGTCTCTACGCGGTAGGCGAGACATCCTGCACGGGTCTGCATGGCGCCAACCGGCTCGCCAGCAATTCGCTGCTGGAATGCATCGTGATCGGGCGCTCCGCCGCCGCAGCGATTGAAGAAGAAGGTTTTGGCGCAGCGGTGCATGCACCGCTGCCCGACTGGGACGAAAGCCGGGTGTCCGACCCGGATGAAGAGGTGGTAGTCGCTCACAACTGGGACGAACTGCGCCGGCTGATGTGGAACTACGTCGGCATCGTGCGGACTGACAAGCGGCTTGCGCGCGCCAAGCATCGTCTTGCGCTGTTGCGCGACGAGATCCATGAGTACTACGCGAATTTCAAGGTGAGCCGCGATCTGCTCGAACTGCGCAACCTCGTCGACGTGGCTTCGCTGATCGTCGAGAGCGCGCGCTCACGACGCGAAAGCCGTGGCTTGCATTTCAGCCGCGACTGGCCGAGTGCGCTGCCGAAAGCCTTACCCTCCGTGTTATCGCCGGGACGGGTGCGCAACCGGAACATCTAGTCCGCGGCGCCCATCCCAATAGGCTTGAATAACTAGCCAAAAGAAAGGGGCCATCGCAACATGAGCGATGGCCCCTTTCTCCTTCCAATGCGCCGACGCGAAAGCGTGACGCACGATCTAAACAACGCAAAGCATTTAGACAATACGCATCGAGTAATCGGCCGCGCGCACATCCTTCGTCAACGAGCCAATCGAAATGCGATCCACACCGGTTTCTGCGATCGTGCGAACCGTCTCAAAATTGACGCCGCCCGACACCTCCAGCACCGCCCGCCCCGCAGTCATCCGCACGGCGTCGTGCATCGCTTCGAACGAGAAGTTATCCAGCAAAATGGATTGCGCGCGATGCGCCAACGCGATTTCGAGCTGCGCCAGCGTCTCGACCTCGATCTGGATCGACACGCCCGCGCTCAATGCCAGCGCTGCATCCATGGCGGCACCCACACCGCCCGCGGCCGCGATATGGTTTTCCTTTATCAGAATCCCATCGTATAGCGCGAGCCGCTGGTTGGCGCCGCCGCCCACCCGCACCGCGTACTTCTGCGCGAGCCGCAGCCCCGGCAATGTCTTGCGTGTATCGAGAATGCGCGCCTTGGTATGCGCAATGGCATCGACGTAGCGGCGCGTCGCGCTTGCTACGCCGGAAAGCAGTTGCAGAAAGTTGAGCGCATTGCGTTCGGCGGTTAGCAACGCACGTACCGGTCCGCGCATCTCGCACACGGTCGTATCAGCCGCCATGCGGTCACCTTCCCGATAGCGCCACTGCACGTCGATCCGCGCATCGACATGCCGCATCACTTCGTTGAACCACGGAACACCGCAGAGTACAGCGTCGTCACGCACGATAATGCGCGCGTCGCGAATGTCGTCAGCCGGCACGAGGCGGCCCGTCTGATCACCCGTGCCTACGTCTTCCGCCAGTGCGTCTGCGACGTTGCGCGCCAAAGCCGCCTCAAATGCCGCGCCATATTGCGCACGCACCTCAGCGAACAGTGGTGACACCGGGTCCGCCTGATAATTCTCTACCGCCCCCATCACGCCGCTCCCACATTCGAAAACAACCCCGAGTCTTTGGCGAGATCGCCGCTCGCCTGGACGCGCTTCTTGTGACGCGCTGCGAAGTCGAGCATGCGGTCGATCGGCAGTCTTGCCCGTTCTCCCACCGCATGGTCGACGAAGATTTCGTTGTGCCCGCGCTCCAGCACATCCGCAAGGTTGGCGAGGCCATTCATGGCCATCCACGGGCAATGCGCGCAACTTTTGCATGTGGCGCTGTTACCGGCGGTAGGCGCCTCGATGAATATCTTGCCCGGTGCGGCCAGCCGCATTTTGTACAGGATGCCGAGGTCAGTCGCTACGATGAAGTGCTTGGCATCGAGCCGCTTCGCCGCATCGATCAACTGCGATGTCGAACCGACTACATCTGCCAGTGCCACCACACTGTCCGGCGATTCCGGGTGCACGAGAACCTTGGCGTCCGGATATTCCGCCCGCAACAGGTCGAGTTCGATGCCCTTAAATTCGTCGTGTACGAGACAAGAGCCCTGCCACAGCAGCATGTCCGCGCCCGTCTTCTTCTGGATATAGCCGCCAAGATGCCGGTCGGGCGCCCAGATGATCTTTTCACCGCGTGCATGCAGGTCGGCGACAATCTCAAGGCCGATTGACGACGTCACCATCCAGTCCGCACGCGCCTTCACCGCCGCGCTGGTATTCGCGTAGACCACCACCGTGCGATCCGGATGAGCGTCGCAGAACGCAGAAAACTCGTCGACCGGACAGCCGAGATCCAGCGAACAGGTCGCATCCAGATCCGGCATCAGCACACGCTTACCAGGACTCAGGATCTTCGAGGTTTCCCCCATGAAGCGCACACCGGCTACGACCAGTGTCTGCGCCTCGTGATCGCGTCCGAAGCGGGCCATCTCAAGCGAATCGGCCACGCAGCCGCCGGTTTCGTCAGCGAGTTCCTGCAGTTCGGGGTCCACGTAGTAGTGCGCAACGAGCACGGCCTTCTCGCGCGCGAGCAGCGCGCGGATGCGCGCCTTTAACGCGACCTTCTCCTCCGCCGACGGCACTTCGGGCACCCTCGCCCATGCCTGCCCAATACCACAGGTCAAGCCCTGCGGCTGCGGCCGGTCGTACTCGACGCTCCTGATCGCCTGCTGATTCATGATCTCCTCTGCCCTGCTGATCTGCCACTCGTTGCGGCGCGTCGGATGCGGTCAACGCGTCGCATGCAACGTTTTGTGCGGCCCAAAAAGCAAAACCCCGCCAACGCGGGGTTTTGTGACGTACCTAAATTTTAAAGTATTTCGCGATCAAGCATAGCGACGCAGGCGCGTCGCAAATTCCTGCAGTGCCTTGATGCCGCTTTCTTCCGCGCGGTGACACCAGTCCTGCAACTGAACCAGCAGTTGTTCACGGGACGCGTTCGAACGCTCCCACATGGCTGACAGCTCAGTGCGCAACTCGATATAGGTGCGCAGTTTCTGGCTGTTGGCGAAGATTTGCGGAAGCTGGCGCTTCTGCGGTTCGTCGAGGCCCGCTTCTTCCTTGTGGAACCAGCTGCGCGCGCCGCGCATCAACTGATACTTTTCACGCGCGCCCACTTCCTTCAGATGCGCGAGTTCCTGGCGGTAAGCGCGCTTGAGCGCCTTGCCGTATCGGGCCATCACTTCGTAGCGGTTCGCCAGCACGGCCTGCAACGTGTCCTGGTCGAGCACCAGCTTGCCGGTAGTCAGACGCGGCGTGGGCGCGATCTTCTTCACCTTCGCCAGACGGAACGCCGACATGATGCGGATGTACATCCAGCCAATGTCGAACTCGTACCATTTGTTCGACAGCTTGGCGGACGTCGCGTACGTATGGTGGTTGTTATGCAGTTCTTCGCCGCCGATCAGGATGCCCCACGGGAAGATGTTGGTGCTCGCATCCGACGAATTGAAGTTGCGATAGCCCCAGAAATGCGCGAGACCGTTGACCACGCCAGCGGCCCAGAACGGAATCCAGATCATCTGCACGGCCCACACCGTCAACCCGACGAGACCGAACATCGCGACATTCAGCACCATCATCAGGCTCACGCCGAGGATCGGGTACTTCGTGTAGACGTTACGCTCCATCCAGTCATTCGGCGTGCCGTGGCTGAACTTGCGCATGGTTTCTTCGTTCTTCGCTTCCGTGCGGTACAGCTCTGCGCCTTCTAGCAGCACCTTCCAGATGCCGCGCGTTTGCGGGCTGTGCGGATCTTCTTCGGTCTCGCACTTGGCGTGGTGCTTGCGGTGAATCGCGGCCCACTGGCCGGTCAGCATGCCTGTGGTCATCCACAGCCAGAAGCGGAAGAAATGACTGACTGCGGGATGCAGGTCAAGCGCGCGGTGCGCCTGGCAACGATGCAGATAGACCGTAACGCCGATGATCGTGATGTGCGTCGCTACGAGCGTGTACACCACGAGCTGCCACCAGGAAAAGCGAAACAGGCCGTGGGCAAGAAAATCAAGCAAGGAATTCAACAAGGCTATTTACCTGTGAAACGAGAGTGACAAGGCACCGCACACACAGCGCAAAAACGCGGTGTCAAGAAAGTGAAAGCATACAACGGGATTGGACGTCATTCTACTTGAACCGTTCCAAGTGTTTGTAACAATTGGGGATTTTTTGTTAGGCATCAACCAGGGCAAACACGCTGGCGGTCTCTTTTTTGATACGCAGGCGCCCGCAACAGGGCTTCAGGCGGCGCTGTCGGGTTCGCTGGCAGCCTCATCGGTCAAATTGACCAGTTGCGACGAAATGTCGCCCGCGCTCACTATGTGAATTTCGCGTTGCGCGAATGGAATCGAAATGTTGTTGGCGCGAAACAGGCGCCAGATGTTCCGGTTGACTGCCGAGCGCGCGCCGGACGTACCAGTCGCGGCGTTTTCGATCCAGAATCCCAGTTCCAGGTTGATTCCGTCCGGGCCGAAGCTGACGAGGTAGGGCGTGGGAGCCGGGTCCTGAAGCACGCGGTCCACACCCTCGGCGGCCTGCACCATCAGCGCCATCACCTGTTCGACGTCCGAGGTATAAGCCACCTGAATCGCGGCCTTCGCGTGGCCGCGGGTCAGATAGGACGACTGGTTCTGTACGACGTCAGTAATCAGCTTTTCGTTCGGCACCAGCGTTTCGATGCCGTCCAGACCGCGCATGACTGTATAGCGCGTGCGGATCTGCGTGACCATCCCCTGCAGGCCGCTCACACTGATCGTGTCGCCGATCCTCAGCGAGCGGTCGATCAGGATGATGAAGCCCGATACGTAGTTGCTGGCGATCTTCTGCAAGCCAAAGCCCAGACCCACGCCCAGCGCGCCGCCGAACACCCCCAGCACCGTCACGTCGATGCCAACGATCGACAGGCCGATCAGCATCGCCGCCACCACGAAGAGCGCGCGGCCGACCCGCGCTACCACCACTTTCAGGTTGGCGTCGAGTCTGCTCGAACGGATCACCCGGTCCTCGAACGCGGAACCGGCCCACATGGCCACGACCATTGTCACGCAGACCCACAGCAGTCCTGTCGTCAAGGAGAGCAGGGTCAGATGCGCGTTCGCCACGCTGAAATGCACGCTGCTCATCCACGCGAGCACCTGGTCCTGAACGCCCATCACGGTGAGCACCATGCCCGCCCAAACAACTACCGTGACGACCTTTTCGACGAGGAACAGCCATGTATGCGACTCTTCGCGGCTGCCGAAAACGCGCCGCGCAATAAAGAACAGCACGTAGATGAGACCAATGCCGAACAGCGGCACGAGCGCCAGATCAAGCAGCGCCGTATGCATGAAGGGACTTGCGATTGCCCTTGCCACCCACACCAGCATCGCGCCCAGCAACGGGAAAATAGCCCGATTCAGACTTTCCGCGCCGAAGCGCAGCGCCTGATAGCGAGTGCGACGGCGCAGATCAAGCGTGCGGCGCAACAACCGGCCGAGGCCCCAGGCAAGCGCCAGCGTGCCGACCAGCACGCCCACCTGCCACAACATGACCGGTTGGCCGAAGTCGCGGGCGACGTCGCCAAACAGGCGGAAGACGAGGTGGTTTTGCATGGTGTCAGGGTGCCGCCGGCGCGCCGTGCCTGACCCGCAC
>NZ_JBAURZ010000395.1:0-3635 GCF_049581445.1 Paraburkholderia sp.
AATCCGCGCCAGCTTGCCCAGCAAATCGTCGACGCCGTCCTGGCGCATCCTGCGGCGTCAGGCCTCGTGCAAGGCGCCGAAGTGGCCGGCCCCGGTTTCATCAACCTGCGCCTCGCGCCGGCTGCCAAACAGGCGGTGATCGCCGCAGTGTTCGCAGAACAGGAAGCCTTCGGCCGTTCGCAGCGCGACGCGGGCAAGCACGTGCTGGTCGAGTTCGTTTCCGCCAATCCGACCGGCCCGCTGCACGTCGGCCACGGCCGTCAGGCGGCGCTCGGCGACGCGCTGTCGAATGTGCTCGCTTCGCAGGGCTACGACGTGCACCGCGAGTTCTACTACAACGACGCGGGCATGCAGATCCATACCCTCGCCGTCTCCACCCAGGCGCGTGCGCGCGGCCTGAAGCCCGGCGACGCCGGCTGGCCGGAATCGGCCTACAACGGCGAGTACATTGCCGACATCGCGCTTGATTACCTGAACGGCGAAACGGTATCCGCAAGTGATGGCGAGCCGGTCACTGGCGCACGCGACGTCGAGAACCTGGATGCAATCCGCCGCTTTGCCGTGGCCTATCTGCGTCACGAGCAGGACATGGACTTGCAGGCCTTCGGCGTCAAGTTCGACCAGTACTACCTCGAATCGTCGCTGTACTCGGAAGGCCGCGTCGAAAAGACGGTTCAGGCGCTGGTCGCCGCCGGCAAGACCTATGAGCAGGAAGGCGCGCTGTGGCTGCGCACCACGGACGACGGCGACGACAAAGACCGCGTGATGCGCAAGACCGACGGCACCTATACGTACTTCGTGCCGGACGTCGCCTACCACGTCGCAAAATGGGAACGCGGCTTTACCAAGGTCATCAACGTGCAGGGTTCGGACCACCACGGCACCATCGCTCGCGTGCGAGCCGGTCTACAGGGCCTGGGCATTGGCATTCCGAAGGGCTATCCCGACTACATCCTGCACAAGATGGTCACGGTCATGCGCGACGGTCAGGAAGTCAAAATCTCCAAGCGCGCCGGCAGCTACGTGACCGTGCGCGACCTGATCGAATGGTCGGGCGGTGCCACGCCCGGCTCGGAAACCTCGCCGGACCTGTTAGACGAAGCAACGATTCGCCGCGGCCGCGACGCGGTGCGGTTCTTCCTGATCTCGCGCAAGGCCGACACGGAATTCGTCTTCGACATCGACCTCGCGCTCAAGCAGAACGACGAAAACCCGGTCCACTACGTGCAGTACGCGCATGCCCGGATCTGCTCGGTAATCAGCGAATGGAAGACGCGCTACAACGCCGACGAAGTCATTCTGCCCACCGTGGACGTGTCGCTGCTCACCAGCGAGCGCGCCATGACGCTGCTGCAAAAGCTCGCGGAATTCCCCGATATGCTGCAACATGCGGCCGACGAACTCGCCCCGCACGCCGTGGCTTTCTATCTGCGCGACCTCGCAGGCGAATTCCACTCGTTCTACAATGACAAAGCCGAACGCGTCCTCGTCGACGACGAAGGGGCGCGCAACGCTCGCGTTGCATTGCTCGCCGCCACGCGCCAGGTGCTGGCAAACGGCCTTGCGACGATCGGCGTCTCTGCTCCCGTCAAGATGTAAGTCCACCGGTACGCTATGCACGCGGCCGTCGTTATAATCGACGGCCGATTCAGGATTCTTTTCGCAGGTAACTCATACGATGGCAAAACCACGCCGCACAACAACGCAGTCGAAGCAAACCGGGGGCACGTTTCTCGGCATCGTACTGGGCCTGATTGTTGGCCTGGCAATCGCGGTAGTGGTGGCGCTCTATATCACCCGGGCTCCTACGCCGTTCGTCTCGAAGGTCGCGCCGCCCGCTGCGTCCGATAACGGCGCGAGCGAAGCGCAATACGATCCGAACCGTCCGCTGCAAGGTAAGACGCCGGGCCAGCCGGTGCCGCAAGCCGCCCAGCCTGCGCCGCCGAACACCGCCCCGGGCCAGACCAATGGCCAGACGCAGTCGGGCATGCTGCAAGAACCGGAAATCGTCGAAGTGCCGCCGTCGAACCAGAATGGCGTCGCGGTGGCACCGGCGCCTGCCCAGGATAACGGCGCGTCGGCACCCGCGAAGAAGCCTCAGCAGGCCAATAGCGCGCCCACCAGCACGTCGGCCACCTCGGCCGCGAACGCGAAGCCCGGCTCGAACGCATCCACCACGGCAGCTGAAGCGAATAGCGGCTACTTCCTGCAAGTTGGCGCGTACAAGACGCCAGCTGACGCCGAACAGCAGCGCGCGCGCCTCGCCTTCCAGGGCTTCGAATCGAAGGTCACGCAGCGCGATGCCGGTGGTGTCACCTACTATCGCGTGCGTATCGGACCGTTCTCGAAGTTCGAGGACATGAATTCGGCCCGCCAGCGTCTGTCCGACGCCGGGGTCGAAACCGCCGTGATCCGCTTTACCAAACAGTAATTTTCGGTCATGCGCCGCCGCTGAACCTCAGCGCGCGGCGTGAGTCTCACGCACGGCAACGGCCTGCCGCCAAACGCTCCGTAACGGTGACGGCCACGCTAGTACAGCGCCGCCGCTCCACCGTTATTCCGCTTAACCGGATTACCAAGACATGAAAAAACTGCTGAGCATCCTCTTCCTTTCACTGGGTCTCATTGCCACCGCAGCCCAGGCGTCGCCGGCTGCGCCGGTCGCCGGCAAGGACTACACGGTTCTGTCGCCGGCCCAACCGGTGGACGTGCCCGCCGGCAAGATCGAAGTCACTGAATTCTTCTGGTACGGCTGCCCGCACTGCAACGAATTCAACCCGTACCTCGAAGCGTGGATCAAGAAGCAAGGCCCGGACGTCGTGTTCAAGCGTGTGCCGGTGGCCTTCCGCGACGACTTCATCCCGCATTCGAAGATGTACCACGCGCTTGACGCGCTGGGCCTCGCGCAACAACTCACGCCGAAGGTCTTCAACGAGATCCACGTCAACAAGAACTATCTGCTGACGCCGGAAGATCAGGCCAAATTCCTCGCACAGAACGGCGTGGATCCGAAGAAGTACATGGACGCGTACAACTCGTTCTCGACGCAAAGCGAGATCCAGCGCGACAAGAAGCTGCTGGACGACTACAAGATCGACGGCGTGCCGACGCTGGCCGTGCAAGGCAAGTATGAAACCGGCCCTGCTGCCACGAACAGCCTGCCGGGTACGATTCAGGTTCTCGACTACCTCGTCGCCCAGATCCGCGCGAAAAAGATGTAAAGTGCGGAGCGCCGGAATGAGCAACGACTTGAAGGTTTTCATTACCGGCGCATCCAGTGGCATCGGTCTCGCGCTCGCCGCCGAATACGCGCGGCGCGGCGCGATTCTCGGCCTCGTTGCCCGTCGCGGCGACGCACTGGCCAGCTTCCAGCAGTCCCATCCCCAGCATTCCATCTCCATCTATCCGGTTGACGTGCGCGATGCCGAAGCGCTTGCGAGCGCGGCCGAGCAGTTCATCGCCCAATACGGCTGTCCCGACATCGTGATTGCCAATGCTGGCATCAGTCGGGGCGCAGTCACGGGTCACGGCGATCTGCGGACCTTCCGCGAGGTCATGGACGTCAACTACTTCGGCATGGTCGCCACCTTCGAGCCATTCGCCGCCGCGATGATGGCTGCGCGCAAGGGCGCGCT
>NZ_JBAURZ010000396.1:0-12736 GCF_049581445.1 Paraburkholderia sp.
GTGTAAAGCCCGTCGGCGGGATCGGCATGGCCCGAGCGCAGCGCCAGCACCGGCTTGTTGCGCGCCGCCGCCCGTGCCGCCGACATGAACTTGCGGGCCGCCCTGACCGTGTCGAGTTCAAGCAGGATCGCGCGGGTGCCGGGATCGCTCGCCAGATAGTCGAGTACGTCGCCCGCGTCGACATCGGCCTCGCCGCCCAGCGCTACCGCATGCGAAAAACCCAGGCCACGCGCATACGCCCAGCCGAGCACGCCATTGGTCAGCGCGTTCGACTGCGATACCCACGCCACCCCGCCCGCCTTTACGAGCCGCGCAGGCGCACCCAGATGGGCGTGCAGGGCCGGCGACATTACGCCAAGACTGCCCGGCCCGACAATGCGCAACAGAAACGGGCGCGCCGCCGACAGCGTGTGCCGAAGCGCAATGCGGTCCTCATCGGACCGCGTCTCGCCCACGATGATCGCGGCGCGCGTGCCAAGGCCACCCAACTTGTGGACGATGCCCGGCCACGTCGCCGGGGGCGTGCAGATCACCGCGACGGTTGGCGCCTCGGGAAGATCGCCCGCGTCGCGTACGACCGCATGTCCGTCGAGGCTGTCGTGCTTCAGATTCACCGGCCAGAGCGGGCCGGCGAAGCCGCCCGCCAGCAGACTCCCCCACACCATCGCCCCCGCGCTGCGGGGCCGCCGCGAAGCGCCGATGACAGCCACGGACTTGGGCCGAAACAAGGCATCGAGATTGCGAACAGTCACGGGCGCTCCGCCAGATTGAAGAAAGGTGCGTTACGAGTGAACGCGTGTTCCCATCAGGATAGGCGATCCAGCCGGGTTACGCGGCGCTTACCGAGGGCGACCGCATGCCGGCGCGAGGTCCGGCACGCCGCCGGACGCCGAGGATGGGTTTTGTGGATGCGGTCTGCTCGTATCGACGCCGAAAGTGCGACAATCCGCGCCTGATTGGACATTGCGGACGGCCAGGGCTTAAGCGGCATCAACGGCGCAAAGGCAGTAAGATGCAGCGGCGCGCGGTCAGGTCGGCAACTGCCTTACAGGGGACCAGAGCGCGCGCGGCGTGGCACCAGCCCGGCTAGCGTGCCCAAGATAAACTCACAGCCCGAGTTTCCCGCACGGCGTACCGACGACGAAAAGCCGGCCACTGTCTGAAAACGATCAAGACCATTGCAAACGGGAGGCGCGTACCGCCGCCGTCCCGTCAGAACACACGGAAGGTGAAGTTATGCGGCGCTTGCCATCGCTGATCGCGTTGCGCTTCTTCGAAGAAACAGCACGTCATTTGAGCTTCAACCGTGCGGCGAGCGCGCTGTGCGTGACGCAAGGCGCCGTCAGCCGGCAGATCAAGATACTTGAGGAGTCGCTGGGCGCGAAGCTGTTCGAACGGGACCACAGGGGTATCCGGTTGACCGCAGCCGGGCTGCAGTTGCTGCCGTGCGTGTCCGAGGCTTTCGATACGATCGAGCGCGGCACGCGGCAGATCACCACGGCCAAGGGCCGGCGACGCCTCGTACTAGCCGTACCGCCGACCTTCGCGACGCAGTGGTTTTCGCCGCGGCTCGGCTCGCTGGCGGTCGAATTACCCGATGTCGAACTGTCGATCCGCACCGAACCTTCCGAGGAATGCCATTGCAACATCCGTTTTGGCCGCGACGCGCTGCCGGACGCACATTCCGAGTTGCTGATGATCGAGCGCCACACGCTGGTGGGCGCGCCGCACCTGCTGGGACGGCCGCTCGACACGCTGCTGGAGCGCATGCCCGCGCTCCACGTGCTGCATAACGAGACACGGCTCGACCTCTGGCCCAATTGGCTCAAGACTGCTGGCATGCCCGCTCAGTACGCCGAAAACGGCATTGAATTTTCGAATCTCGAGCAGGCGATTCACGCAGCACGCAAAGGCGCGGGGTTAGCGGTTGTGGATCGGAACATGATCGTCGAGGAACTGGCGGATGGCAGTCTTGCACGTATATCCGAGATAGAGGTGAGCGGGCCGTACGGCTACTGGCTCGACGTGACGCCACGCCACGCGCAGCTTGAGCATGTGCAAGCATTCGCTGCGTGGATGCGGGAAGAGGTCCTGAAGATGGGGTGAGACGGGGACGGCAATCGCGATGTTCTATACTTCGCCTGTCATCGGAACACACGCGGCACAGTTTGACAGTCCGAGCTGTCAAAGACTGCTCAGCAGCCACAACCACGGCCCCGCGGGGTTGTCGATGCCCCGCCGACCCAGGAAAGCCAGATCATGACCGACCCCAAGCGTTCCGCCCCGAAAGCAGTTGAGATGCCTGCCAGTGACCAGCTGCTCGAGGGCATCCTCGAAAAAGCAGTGGCCGCGGCGCGACGAAATGTTGAGCAATTTGCGAAGCTCGCGGCGCTCGCCCGCGCCATGGAGCGATCCAACTCATCGCCAGCCGAGCGCGCCAAGCTGCTTTATACCTTCGAGAAGCTAGCCAACGACGGCAGAATCGACGCACAGTCCGATGCCGAGCTATTCGAGGGCCTGAGGGACGGACAAATCATGAAGCAGGAAATACGCCGCGTGAACGACGAAGGCGGTGAGCCGCTTCCGGTTGGCGTGATCCTCGCACCGTCCAACAACACCAAACACTGAAGCGCATCACGCGCGAGGCGCTCTAGCCCGAACGGTAACGGAGTGTCGGAGGTGGGATCAAGAACGTAGAGGCCGCGTCATTGCGAAATGACGCGGCCTTTTATCTGGTTGCTGCGGAAGTGATGCGCACGACGTGCGAGGCGATGCGGTTGCGCCGTCATCGCCAACTCGCGGTTTACATCGCCTTCTTGAACGGTGCGCCGGAATGCTCGCGCAATTCGTTGAACACGATCTTCGGCCACGCCTTCTGCGCCACTTCGATCTCGGAGATGTGTGAGGCCAGATAGGTGGGCGCATTCGATGCATCGAGCGCAATCCGTGCTGCATACGCATCGTTGAAACGACGCAGTTCCGCGGCGTCGTCACACGTCACCCAACGCGACATCCGGTAGCGCGCTGGCGCCATCCGCACGTCGACCTTGTATTCCGTCGAGAGACGGTGCGACACCACTTCGAACTGCAATTGACCGACTGCGCCGAGAATCATCAGCCCGCCGTGCACGGGGCGGAACACCTGAATCGCACCCTCTTCGCCCAGTTGCTTGAGCGCTTCGCCGAGTTGCTTGGCGCGCATCGGGTCCACGACTTCAACGGTCTGGAAGATTTCCGGTGCAAAAAACGGCAGGCCGACGAACTGCAACGTTTCGCCTTCGGTCAGCGTGTCGCCGAGGCTCAGCGTGCCGTGATTCGGAATGCCGATGATATCGCCCGGATACGCTTCGCTCACCGTCTCACGACGTTGCGACAGGAACGTCACCACGTTGTTGGCGCGGAACGTTTTGTTGGAACGCGTCACCTTCAGCGCCATGCCGCGCTCAAAGTGACCCGAGCACACGCGAATGAACGCCACGCGGTCGCGGTGCGCCAGATCCATGTTGGCCTGCACTTTGAACACCACGCCAGTGAACTTCGGCTCATCCGGCTCAACCGAACGCTGCACGGCCATACGCGCGGATGGCGGCGGCGCGAGGTCGACCAGCGCGTCGAGAATTTCCTTCACGCCGAAATTGTTGATTGCCGAGCCGAACAGCACCGGCGATTGCTGACCGGCAAGGAACAGTTCGCGGTCGAAA
Source organism: Paraburkholderia sp. (assembly GCF_049581445.1). GTDB lineage: Bacteria > Pseudomonadota > Gammaproteobacteria > Burkholderiales > Burkholderiaceae > Paraburkholderia. The sequence goes on from NZ_JBAURZ010000396.1 coordinate 3,702, forward strand.
TCAGGCGACGCGCCAGTGATCAGGTCAATCTCTTCCTTCGCCTTGACCCACGCGTGGCCGAAGCGGCGTTCGCCTTCTTCGTTGCTGAGGGCGTGCAACGTTTCGACTTCGCCACCGGCCTTGTCCTGCCCGGCGCGGAACAGGCGCACCTGATCGCGCTGGATGTCATAGACACCCTGGAAGTCTTTGCCCATGCCGATCGGCCAGGTGAATGGCACGGCGGCGACGCCCAGATGCTGCTCGATCTCGTCGAGCAGTTCGAGCGGCTCGCGCACTTCGCGGTCGAGCTTGTTGATAAACGTGACGATCGGTGTCTTGCGGCTACGGCAGACTTCGAGCAGCTTCAGCGTCTGCGCTTCCACGCCGTTGGCGCCATCGATTACCATCACTGCCGCGTCAACTGCGGTCAGCACGCGGTAGGTGTCTTCCGAGAAGTCTTCGTGGCCCGGGGTGTCGAGCAGGTTGATGACGGCATTGCCGTACTCGAACTGCATCACCGAACTGGCCACCGAGATGCCCCGTTGCTTTTCGATCTCCATCCAGTCCGAGGTCGCGTAGCGATTGCTCTTGCGGCCCTTCACGGTGCCGGCGATCTGAATCGCGCCCGAGAAAAGCAGCAGCTTTTCGGTCAGCGTGGTCTTGCCCGCGTCCGGGTGGGAAATGACCGCGAACGTGCGGCGGCGTTTAAGTTCAGAGACTGACATCGGATCGGGCGGTCACGGATAGAGGTTCGGGCGGTCTTCTCAGGCGCTGGTGGCGCCTGCTCCCGTCACGTCAGGCGCGGCGGGCTGCGGAGGTCAGGTTCGAAAGTCCGCTTGGCAATGCAAACGCGCCGCTTCGCAAGCCAGTTACGAACGAACGTTTTGGAAAACGGGATTGGCCGGCGCAGAACAGCGCAGGGAACGAATGATACACGTCATGGCGACGGGCGTATTGAAATGAGACGTTTAGGGGCAGATGCGCGCAAGGGGACGCACCGCCGGCGTGCATGTAGTGAGGCCGTCCGCTGTATGTAAAAAAGCCGAACGCACAGCGTTCGGCCTTGTCTTTTTGGCGTGCGCCGCGGGTGTATGCGCGAACGCTACGCGCCGCTTGCTTCGTTCAACGTCAGATGCTTGGTCTCAGGTGCCCACGCAATCGACACCACCATGCCGACCAGCAACACCGCAGCCAGCACCATCATCGTTGCATGAAAGCCCAACTGTGCAATGCCGAGCGGCAACAGAAACGTCCCGACAGCCGACCCAAGCCGGCTGCATGCGATAGCCAGACCCACGCCACAGGCACGCACCTCAGTCGGGAAACACTCGGGCGGGAACACGCCAACCAGATTCGAAAACGCCGACATCGTCAACGTGAAGATCCCAAACGCGACGATCATCGCAACCATCGCCGACCCCGGCAGCAGGCTCAACGCCACCAGTGACAGACAGGTGACCGCAAACGAGCCGATCAGGAATACCCGGCGCGGCAATTTGATGGTAAGCCAGATACCGATCAGCGCACCGAGCACGAGAAATCCATTCAACAGGAAATCCGCGCCCGAGCCGTCATTCAGATGAATCGCCTTGAGAATCGTCGGCAAGAACGTGTAAATCGCGAAGTACGGAATCACCAGACACACAAAGAACGCGCAGTTAAAAATCGTCCGGCGAATCAGATCCTTGTGGAACAGCCGCGCGAATCCACCTGGCTTGCGCGAATGCTCGTCATGGCTGCCGTCGAGCGTCACGTTGGGACCGAAGTGCTTCAGCACGATCGCCTTGGCTTCCGCGATGCGCCCCTTGCCATACAGCCAGCGCGGCGATTCCGGCGTACCCATGCGCAGCAGCAACACGATGAACGCAGGCACCCCCGCCGAGGCCAGCAGCCAGCGCCACGCGTCCGGCGCCGCGTTCGCGTACTCCAGGCCGAGCACGTTGGCGATCACATAGCCCACCGTCCAGATGACGCTGAATGAACCCAGCAGCGTGCCCCGATGTTTGCGCGGCGAAAATTCCGCGAGGATGGCGTGACCCACCGCGAAGTCGCCCCCCATGCCGAAGCCGATCAATACCCGCAACACACACAATTCGAGCGGCGACGTGACGTGAAACTGCGCGAACGCAGCTGCCGTGATGATCAGAAAGCTCAGCAGGAAAATCTTCTGCCGGCCCATTTTGTCGGACAGCCAGCCGAAAACCAGACTGCCCAGAAAGATGCCCATTAACGCGGAACTGCCAATCATGCCCATCCAGAATGCGTCGAGCGGCATCTGGCGATTGAGCGAGGCAAGTGCATAGCCGATCGTACCGAGCGCATAGCCTTCGGTGAAGTGCGCGCCGAACGTCAGGCCGGCGATCTTGACGTGAAAGCGGTTCAGCGGAACGTCGTCGAGGGAAATGGGACCGTGCGCCGGGGCGTTGCCCTTCGCATGCGGTACGGATGGGGCGAGGCCGAACGTGGCGGCCTGAAGGTCCTGATTACTCAAGCTGTCTCCTATCTTGTTAGCGCAGCCGCGCTCAAACGGCCCATTGCCGGCGAGCGCGTTGCTGCGTCGTCCGCTCCACGCCTGGGCGGCGTGAGGCGGACCGTGATGACAAGGCTCAGCGCCCGAGGCCGCCCATCATCGTGTACTTCAACTCCATGTACTCGTCGAGGCCGTACTTCGATCCTTCGCGGCCCAGCCCCGATTCCTTGACGCCGCCAAACGGCGCCACTTCGGTGGACAAGATGCCTTCGTTGACGCCAACCATGCCGCTTTCCAGCGCTTCGGACACACGCCAGGCGCGGCCCAGATCGCGCGTGTAGAAGTACGCGGACAAGCCAAACGGCGAGTCGTTCGCAGCGGCGATGGCCTCTTCCTCAGTCTTGAAACGGAAGCATGCCGCGACGGGACCGAAGGTTTCTTCGTCGGCGATCATCATCGAGCGGGAGGCCTCGACCAGCACCGTCGGCTCGTAAAAGGTACCGCCGAGTGCGTGACGCTTGCCGCCCGTCAGCGCCTTGGCGCCCTTCGCAAAAGCGTCCGCGACGTGCGTTTCGACTTTCTTCAACGCCGCAGCGTTGATCAACGGGCCTTGCTCAACTTCGCCTTCGAGCGCGTTACCCACGCGCATCTTTTGCACGGCCTTCGTCAGTGCCTGGGTGAACGCGTCATAGACGCCGTCCTGCACATAGAAGCGATTCACGCACACGCAGGTCTGCCCGGTGTTGCGAAACTTCGAGGCCATTGCGCCTTGCACAGCGGCGTCGATATCCGCATCGTCGAACACGATGAACGGTGCATTACCGCCAAGCTCCAGCGAGAGCTTCTTCAGCGTATCCGCCGATTGTTTCGCCAGCAGCTTGCCGACTCGCGTCGAGCCGGTGAACGACAGCTTGCGCACCACCGACGACTCCGTCAGCGCGCCGCCAATCGCAACCGCATCACCGGACACGACGTTGAACACGCCAGCGGGAATGCCTGCCTTCTCAGCCAGTACGGCCAGCGCGAACGCGGACAGGGGCGTTTCCTCGGACGGCTTGAGCACCACCGTGCAGCCTGCCGCGAGCGCCGGGCCGGCTTTCCGGGTGATCATGGCCAGCGGGAAATTCCACGGCGTGATGGCCGCGACGACGCCGATCGGTTCGCGCGTCACGATGATCTTCGCATTCGGATTCGGGCTCGGAATCACGTCGCCATAGGCGCGCTTCGCTTCTTCCGCGAACCACTCGAAGAAGCCCGCTGCATAGCCCACTTCGCCGCGCGCTTCCGCCAGCGGCTTGCCCTGTTCAAGCGACATCAACTGGGCTAGCGGCTCGCGGTTCTCGAGCATCAACTCGCCCCAACGCCTGACCCGCGCGCCGCGCTCTTTCGCGGTCAACTTACGCCATGCCGGAAACGCACGTTCCGCGGCAGCAATCGCTTCGTTGGTTTCGGCTGCGCCGCCCTTGGCGACGTTGACGATCAACTCGCCAGTGGCCGGATTGAAAACGGGATACGTGGCGGTGCTTTCATGCCACTCGCCGTTGATGTAGTGACCGGTACGGAGAAATTCATTCATGCTGCTTTGTCCAGAGTTGGGGCGAACACGCCTTGCGCAGCGCGCGGTTCACGCGCGATACGCTTGCCTGCCGTGTAATCGTTGATCAGATCGCACGGCGTGTAGTTGCGTTCAAGTTCAAAGAGTTCGTCGGCGCTCAGCTTGGTGTCGAGTGCAGCGAGCGCGCTGTCGAATTGCGCGGGCGTATCCGCACCCACCAGCATGCTGGAGACGCCACCATGATTCAGCACCCATGCCTGCGCGATCTGCGCGGGCGACACACCACGCGCTGCCGCCACGCGCGCCACCGATGCGGCCACTTCGCGCGACGCCACATCGCCGTACATTTGTGCGGTGAAGAAGTCGGTCTGGTTACGCGTCGAGTTCGGATCGCTGGTCAGGAGGCCACGTGCGAGCGGGCTGAACACCGACACGCCGACACCCTGATCCTGGCAATACGGCATCATCTCGCGTTCTTCCTCGCGATATGCCAAATTAAGTTGCAGCTGCATATTGATCGGCTTGTGCCAGCCGTTGAGTTCGCAGACCTGCATGATCTTGGCGAACTGCCACGTATACATTGTCGACACGCCGATATATCGCGCTTTGCCGGCACGAACGATATCGTTCAGTGCGCACATCGTTTCCTCGACCGGCGTGTTGACGTCGAAGTAGTGCAGCATGAAGATATCGAGGTAGTCCATGCCCAGACGCGTAAGCGAACCGTCGATGCCGTCCATGATGTGCTTGCGGGAATGACCGCCAGCGTTCTGATACGTGCCCATGTCGTAGCCGACCTTGGTCGTGACGACGATCTCTTCACGACGGGCGAGGCGCTTGAGGATGCGCCCGACGACTTCTTCACCGACACCGGTCGAATAGAAATCGGCGAGGTCGATGAAGTTCACGCCGGCTTCCAGCGCGTGACGCACGATCGGTTCGCTTTGCTCCTCGTTGAAGATCCACGGCTTCCAGTCCGGCGTGCCCATGTTCATCGTGCCGAGGCACAGACGCGAAACTTTCAGGCCCGATTGGCCGAGGCGAATGTATTCCATTTTTTTGTCTCCTTGCGGCGGCGGTCGCGCGGCTCCAACGGCGCGCGAAGGCCAGCCTTCTGATTAGTGTTTTAGCGTTGTTTCGGCGTATAGAACGGATTCGACACTTCGCGCGCGGCGGCAAACACTTCATCGCGATGCGGCAGGCCCTTCATCGCGGCGAGGATCGCGTTCTTGCAAGCGCGGTAGTTGTTCTCGAACACAGCGTCGAGATCGTCGGTCTTCGGGTTGACCCAGTTCGCCGACACAACAACCCAGTCGTTTTCCGCTTCCGGCGGCAGCGTGCCGTTTTCGAGCGATTCGGCGACGGCCTTGGCGATACCCGCTTGCGAAGCGCCCCAGGTTGCATTGCCGTGGAAGTCCCCATCGATCTGCGCCTTGTTCACATACAGCGTGAGCGGCTTGGTCGGGATACCCGGACGAGCGATCACGACGAACGGCGCGTGGCCGGTTGAAGGCGTTGACAGTGCGGTGGCGAATGCCTGGCCTGCCGGGCCGTTGCGCGGGCCGACCAGTACGTTGATGTGCGCGAGGTTCACGCCCGGGCCCTCGAAACCTTCACCGATATACAGCTGCTTTTCCGTCGATACGCTCATGTCTGATCCCGTCTAGGGTTGGATGGATGAGCCGATTGTGCTATTCGCGGAGAGCGGCCATGAATCGATGTTTTTTGATCCAGGGTATGAGGCGGACTCAACTCCGGGTTTCTCCCAGGCCGAAGCGACGCGTCAGCGCCGGTTACGTCGTTAAGGTGAGGGTTTTCGGGACCCACGCGAAAAACATCAAAATATCGCGTGTGGTGATGAAGATCGACGTCGTGTTCGCACCGGACATTCTGGACTCCGCGCTATCTGCATGATCAATGAGCGGATCGGTATACCCATTGAATCCGTGCAGAAATGACACACGAACTTGACCGGCAGGTATCGCGCAAACCCTTATCAGTCAAGGCGTTTCGAACTTCATGGCAGAAATGGAAAGCGCGCGCGTTGATTAGCATGGCTATGGAAACCAAGCAGGCTTCACTGGTTCAATGCGATATAAAGCGGCGCAACATGCCGCGAGCAAAAGCGTGACTGAATGGCAGGCCAACATGAGGTGCGTTTGCGAAAGGTGAGGGTTTTCGGGACCAGCGCAGTGGTGCGCGAAATAGAGGTCTTCGCCTCACTTGTAGGCCGGCTCTAGAGCCGACTACAGGGCCAGCGAGGCGCCGCACTGCGGCGCCTCGCGCCGTCCGTTGTATGGCCCTTACTCGGAAATCAGAAAGCGATCGCGATTCTTACCCGAGAGCCAACCCGGCGCGCGGCCGCGGCCACTCCAAGTCTCGCCCGTCTTCGGATTGCGATATTTGGCAGGCAGCGCCGGCTTTTTCGCAGGGATGCGTTTGCTCGAGAAGCCAAGCTCCTCAGCGGTAATGCCGTAATCCGCAATTGTCTGTTTAATCTCGGCAATCGCCTGCTCAATTTCCTTTTCACGAGCAAGCGCCACTTCCTTGTGGAGCTTTTCGAGCTGTGCAGTCAATTGTTTATAAGTGGCCATAAATGGGTGTCTCCAGTCGGTTGGATAACTGCAGTGTGACCCTATCAGACCGAAAAAGTGCCGGGTAGCGCTTACCGTTGATTACCACGCGATGCGCGACACCCAGAAGTCACTCGTCAATCGCGTCGTAAAGACGCCGTTCGAAGTCGAGCGGCATCGCAAACGGCTCGACCGCGCGGCGCTGGATCAGCATCATCCCGATCATGTCCTCCACGGGATCGCCAAACCATGTCGTGCCGTATGCGCCAGGCCATCCAAACGAACCCATAGAGCGGTAACCGAGCGGCAACTGTTGCGCCGGATCGTCGACGACCGACAAGCCAAGCCCGAAGCCCTGACCCGCCCACACGATGTGTCCGAACGCAGGCGCGCGCCGTTGGTCACGGCTCAGGAAATTGGAACGCATCAGATCGACCGAGCGGTTCGAAAGCAGGCGGGTCTCGCCGACTCGTCCGCGCCCGAGCAACAATCGCGCGAACTGCAGATAGTCTTCCGCAGTCGAGACCAACCCGCCACCGCCGCCTTGAAAGCGCTGGGGATTTGCCCAACGGCTCGCCGGGGGGCGGTCGTCGACGACGCGCTTGCGCGTGGCCGGATCGATGCTGTAGGCCGTAGCCAGCCGCGCAAGCTGGTTTTCATGAATCCAGAAAGCGGTATCACGCATCCCCAACGGTTCGAAGATGCGAGTCCGAAAGAAATCGCCGAGGGTCAAGCCGCTCACTCGCTGGATCAGCACGCCGAGAATATCGGTCGCGATACCGTAGTGCCAGCGCGCGCCAGGCTGGAACATCAGCGGCAGCGTCGCGACGCGCGCCAGCCATGCATCCGGACCTGAAGAGGACTCGAAGCCATTGAAGACGGCCTCATAGGCGTCGGCAAGCGGCCCTGTTGCCGTGAAGTGGTACGCAAAGCCCGCGCGGTGGGTCAGGAGGTCGAGTATCGTGATCGGCGCACGCGCTGCATCCGTCAGATCGAGCGGGCCGACCGGATCGCGCAGCACGCGAGCATTGGCGAGTTCGGGCAACCACTGGGCGACGGGCGCGTCGAGGGCAAGCTGATCGTCTTCGATCAGCATCATGACGGCAGCGCTGGTTACCGGCTTGGTCATTGAGGCGATGCGGAACAACGTGTCGCGCTGCATCGGCAACTGGTCGGTGTCGTCGCGCAAACCAAGCGCTTCAAAGTGGCCGGTTTCGCCGCGCCGCCGCGCCAGCGTCACTACCCCCGTCACCTCACCCCGGTCGACATAGCCCTGCATCGCGGCCGTCAGCCGCGCGAGCCGCGCGGCAGAGAATCCTGCTCTTTGCATCGGTTGTCCTGATTGCAGAGTATGGGCGGGCGATGACCGTTTCAGGTCTACCGTCACCGTGTACCGGTTGCGCTTGCCGTCAATTCCTCACGCGCTTCCAAAGCGCGCAGCGCTTCATTGAGCCGCTTGACCCGGCTTGCCTGCGAGGGCACCAACGCCCCCTCTGCCACCGATTTGATCCGGTTACGCCAATATGACAACGGAATGCGGTCGAACGCGGAAATACGCGAGATTACATGCTCAAGATGCTCGATGTCTTTTTCGAGTTGATGGTGATTCATTGCTTTCCCCGAAGTCATTCATTTGAACCGAAATAAGCATGAAACGTGCCGCAAGGTACCCGCTTGTTCCCGCGCCGGAAAATACTTCTCCCTGACGCCTGTCGTTCAATCCTTGTTGGCGCATTTGACATGGACGCGAGTGCGGGGGCGCTCGTGCAACAGAAGATAAACAAAGGGTTAGCGGCCTTCCGTTAGCCTCCGCACTGAAGTCTGCCGCTTCATCAATAAAGCAACGTTCGTCATATCCCGCGGGCCGTAAACGAATAACTGTGGCCGTCCTCTGTGTATTCCCGGATTGCCGCAAAAATATTCAAAGCTCGATGCATCAAGCGAAACGATAAATGGCACGGACCAGGTCAGACTGGCATTAAGCCCTGACAATATGACCGTCTTGTGCACGCGGTTTAGGACTCAATCGGCCATTTTTTCGCTGGACGAATTTTCTGCGCGAATCTGGTGGCGTATGTCGGCGCAAAATCGCGCAGGTTAATTAACGACAACGCACCTTCGCGAGCGGGTTTTATCGCTTACCGGATTTCGAGTCGATCGAGAACAACTCGCTTGGGACGGTTTTATCTCGCTTAAGGTGTATTGAAGCCAGGGCTGGCCGGATGTGATCCGCCAGCTTCTGCACCTTCGCATGACGAGCGGCGCGACTAGCCCGCGCTATTTGGCAGGGCAGGCGTAGATCAGGCTGAGGGTGCCGTTCTCGCTCGACTGGCGCACCACATCAAACTGGCCACCGCAGCTGACGCGCGCTTGCTGCACGCATGAATCGGAGCCGTCCGGACACTGGACGAGGGTTGTCGCTCTGCCATCCGGCAAGAAGAGCGGCGGACTGCTGCTG
>NZ_JBAURZ010000397.1:0-8794 GCF_049581445.1 Paraburkholderia sp.
GCTCACCGGCGCGTCGGCCACGCTCGCACCGTCCACCACGCTTCAGGGAGCCCCGGCCCAGTGAACTCAGTGAATTCGCCCTCCCTCCCCCATCGCAAGCCGGCTGGGACCAGCAGTTCGCTGGTAGTTCGTAACCTGAAGAAACGCTATGGCTCGCGCACGGTCGTCAAGGACGTGTCGCTCGACGTCAAGCGCGGCGAAGTGGTCGGTCTGCTCGGTCCGAACGGCGCGGGCAAGACCACGTCGTTTTATATGATCGTGGGACTGGTCCCGCTGGACGCCGGCGAGATCGACCTGGACGGCAAGTCCATCAGCCTCTTACCGATTCATAAGCGCGCTTCGCTCGGCCTGTCGTATCTGCCGCAGGAAGCGTCGGTGTTCCGCAAGCTCAGCGTCGAAGAGAACATTCGCGCCGTGCTCGAACTGCAACTCGACGATAACGGCAAGCGCCTCTCCAAAGACACCATCACCACGCGCACGGAAGCCCTGCTCGAAGAACTGCAGATCGCGCATCTGCGTGAAAATCCAGCGCTGTCGCTGTCGGGCGGTGAGCGTCGACGTGTAGAAATTTGCCGTGCGCTCGCCACCAATCCGAGCTTCATCCTGCTCGATGAGCCGTTTGCCGGTGTGGATCCGATCGCGGTGCTGGAAATCCAGAAGATTGTTAAATTTCTGAAGCAGCGCAACATCGGTGTGCTGATTACTGACCACAACGTGCGCGAAACGCTAGGCATCTGCGATCATGCCTACATCATCAGCGACGGCAGCGTGCTGGCCGCAGGTGCGCCGGGCGACATCATCGAAAACGAGAACGTGCGGCGCGTCTACCTCGGCGAACACTTCCGCATGTGATCACCCAAGGGGGGCGCACAACGCGCTACCCCTCTGCCCGGCGGCCCCGCGTCTATTTTTGACGCGGCGGGCTGCCCGCCTCCCAGCAGGCCCCATCCAGACGGGCGCGTTATTGCGGGTGTCGCAAGGTATCGCGGTCGTGGCAAACTCTCTACAATGAATCTCAACTTGCCATGAAAGCCAGCCTCCAACTCCGCCTGTCGCAGCATCTTGCGCTGACCCCTCAACTGCAACAGTCCATCAGGCTGTTACAGCTGTCTACGCTTGAACTGCAGCAGGAAGTCGCGATGGCGATCTCCCAGAATCCGCTGCTGGAAAACGAGGACGACTGGATCGCCAGCCCCTTGCGGGTCGCTGCGGACGGTTCACTGATCGCCCAGGCGCCCAACGGCGCCACGCCCGAGCAAATGAGCAACTCGGCACCGTCCTCGTCCACCACGACCAGCGAGCGCGCCGAGAACGGCGAACCGCAGGGCGTCGACGAATACAACGGCCTGGCGGCTGACGGCAACAGCGACTCCACCCAGTGGAATCTGGACGACTACGGCCGCTCCGGCACCGCCTCTGACGACGACGACCTGCCGCCGCTGCAAATCCACGAATCAAGTACTTCGTTGCGCGATCATCTGATGGCGCAATTGCGCGTCACGCAGGCCGGGCAGCGCGACCGCGCGCTGATCACCTTCCTGATCGAATCGCTCGACGACGACGGCTATCTCACCGCCACGCTCGACGAAGTCCAGGCCGACCTGCCGGAAGAACTCGAAGTCGATCTCGACGAACTGAATGCCGCGCTAGCGCTGCTACACAGCTTCGACCCGTCCGGTGTCGGCGCCCGCTCGGCTTCAGAATGCCTGAAGCTGCAATTGCTGCGCCTCGACGGCTCGCCGACCCGTACGCTGGCGCTCGACATCGTCGCCCATCACCTGGAATTACTCGCGGCGCGCGACTTCACGCGTCTGCGCAAGCATCTGAAGGCGAACGACGACGAGCTACGCGATGCCCACGATCTGATCCGCTCGCTGGAGCCCTTCCCCGGCGCCGCCTACGGCAAGGCCGAAGCCGATTACGTCGTGCCCGACATCATGGTGCGCAAGACGCCTCAGGGCTGGCAGGCCGAGCTGAACCCCGAGGTCGTGCCGAAACTGCGCATCAACCATCTGTACGCCAACATCCTGCGCAATAACCGTGGCGACCCAGGCAGTGGCTCGCTGCGCCAACAGCTCCAGGAAGCACGCTGGCTGATCAAGAACATCCAGCAACGCTTCGAAACTATCCTGCGTGTCGCCCAAGCTATTGTGGAGCGTCAAAAGAGCTTTTTTGTACATGGCGAAATTGCCATGCGGCCCTTGGTTTTGCGGGAAATTGCTGATACGCTGGGCCTACACGAGTCAACTGTCTCGCGTGTGACAACCGGTAAATACATGCTGACCCCATTCGGGACGCTTGAATTTAAGTACTTCTTCGGGTCACATGTTTCGACGGATACGGGCGGCGCGGCGTCTTCCACGGCCATTCGCGCGCTCATCAAGCAACTGATAGGAGCGGAAAACACCAAAACTCCTCTTTCAGACAGCCGCATAGCCGAACTGCTGGCGGAGCAAGGATTCGTGGTCGCACGGCGTACCGTTGCGAAGTACCGCGAAGCCCTCAAGATCCCGGCAGTCAACCTGCGCAAGTCTCTTTAGCCCGTCGCGTACTGTGGCGGGCATTTTCCGGCCGCTCCGCCCGTTGGCGGACAGGCCGGCCGATGCGACCTGCCAGTAGTCAGTCAACGGGGGACGACACAGGCGAGCCGTTAGATCGACCGGTACTGCCCCATCGTGCGGACCAAGCGGCCACTAGCTTGGAGAAGCACTATGAATCTGCAGATCAGTGGACACCATCTCGAAGTAACGCCAGCGTTGCGAGAATACGTGATCACCAAACTGGATAGGGTGCTAAGACATTTCGATCAGGTGATCGATGGCAGTGTGGTCCTCTCGGTCGACAACCACAAGGAAAAGGAAAAGAGGCAGAAGGTTGAAATCAACCTGCATCTGAAGGGCAAGGACATCTTTGTCGAGAGCTGTGACGGCGACCTGTACGCCGCGATCGATCTAATGATCGACAAGCTCGACCGGCAAGTCATTCGTCACAAGGATCGCCTGCAGGGTCATCAGCATGACGCGATCAAGTACCAGCCGCTGGCGCAAGTGGAAGTGCCGCCGCAATAAGCGAGATTAGAAGGTTTTCTTCAATGAGCTAAACCGCCCGGAAACGGGCGGTTTTTCGTTGGGCGGGGTGCCAATGCCGCCACTTGGCGCGCAATTATCCAAAGTGGCCCAAAAGGCCGCTAAATGCGTGATGGCGCGCTGCACCATCAATGGCCACCCTGTTCTATAATGGGCCGGTTACTATCGGGGTCAATCGGGGTTATTCAGCGGGAGTCCTGCGCTTTCGGGCTCCCACGCACATCGCCGTGAGCATCTGTCGAGAATGGAACGCCACTCAAACGCCACAGCGAGGAGTATCCAGGCCACGTTTCCGCCTGCCAACATGAATCGTTTAGCCAAATTTCTTCCCCTCGAAAACGTCGTCGTCGGACTGTCCGTCACCAGCAAGAAACGCGTGTTCGAACAAGCGGGCCTGATTTTCGAAAACCAGAACGGCATCGCCCGCAGCACGGTCACCGACAATCTGTTTGCGCGTGAGCGCCTCGGATCCACCGGACTTGGCGAGGGTGTCGCGATTCCGCATGGCCGGATCAAAGGCTTGAAGCAGCCGCTCGCTGCGTTCGTGCGCCTTGCGGAACCCATTCCGTTCGAATCGCCCGACGGTCAGCCGGTATCGCTGCTGATCTTCCTGCTGGTGCCCGAGCAGGCCACCCAGCAACACCTCGAAATTCTGTCGGAAATCGCCCAATTGCTGTCCGACCGCGAAACGCGCGAGCGGCTGCATACGGAAGAAGACCGCGAAGCGTTGCATCGGTTGCTCACTCAGTGGCAACCTTGATGCATCTGCGGCAATTCGCACACGAGCGGGCTGAACCCCGCACCGAATCCGGCACACGCCGGTCGGCCCGGTCGCGCTAAAGCGGCCGGCGCGAGCGGAGAAAGCGGCCCACACTGGAGTCAGGGACTCATGGATACGTCCAGCATCAACGCCCAAAGCATATTCGACGATAACGCCGCCATGCTGAAACTCAGCTGGCTGACGGGGCATGAGGGCTGGGAGCGCGGCTTCTCGGCAGAGACAGTCGCCAACGCCACATCGAGCGCCGACCTCGTCGGCCACTTGAACCTGATTCACCCCAACCGCATCCAGGTGCTGGGCGACGCCGAAGTCGAGTATTACCAGCGCCAGTCCGAAGAAGATCGTTCGCGGCATATGGCCGAGCTGATCGCTCTTGAGCCGCCGTTTCTGGTGGTAGCAGGCGGCGTCGCCGCGCCGCCCGAACTGGTCCTGCGTTGTACGCGTTCCTCCACGCCCCTCTTTACGACGCCCATGTCAGCCGCAGCTGTGATCGACAGCCTGCGCCTCTACATGTCGCGCATTCTGGCGCCGCGCGCCACGCTGCACGGCGTGTTTCTCGACATTCTCGGCATGGGTGTGCTGCTCACCGGCGACTCCGGCTTGGGCAAAAGCGAACTCGGTCTTGAACTGATTAGCCGCGGCCACGGTCTGGTTGCCGACGACGCAGTGGATTTCGTGCGCCTCGGGCCGGATTTCGTCGAAGGCCGCTGCCCGCCGCTGCTGCAAAATCTTCTGGAAGTGCGCGGCCTCGGGCTGCTCGACATCAAAACAATTTTTGGTGAAACGGCCGTCCGGCGCAAAATGAAGCTCAAGCTGATCGTGCAACTGGTGCGGCGCCCCGACGGCGAATTCCAGCGTCTGCCACTCGAAAGCCAGACGGTCGACGTGCTTGGCCTGCCCATCAGCAAGGTCACCATTCAGGTTGCAGCCGGCCGCAATCTGGCCGTGCTGGTGGAAGCCGCCGTGCGCAACACGATCCTGCAGCTGCGCGGCATCGACACGCTTCGCGACTTCATGGATCGTCAGCGTCTGGCCATGCAGGACCCGGACAGCCAGTTTCCCGGCAAGCTGATCTGACGTGACCTGACACGACGTGCCCACCGGCGGCGGGCACGCGCACGGGGTCCCGATGCTATGATGAAACGTACAGATTTCACCACTCCATGCGCATTATTCTGATCACCGGTATTTCCGGCTCCGGCAAATCCGTTGCACTGAACGCGCTCGAAGACGCGGGCTATTACTGCGTCGATAATCTGCCGCCGCGCTTTCTGCCGCAACTCGCCGCCTACCTCGCGCAGGCTGGCCAAGACCGTCTCGCCGTGGCGATTGACGCACGTTCGAGCGCCTCGCTCGACGAAATGCCCGCGATGATCCGCGACCTGTCACGCGAACACGACGTGCGCGTGCTGTTTCTCAACGCCAGCACTCAGTCATTGATTCAACGCTTTTCCGAGACTCGCCGCCGCCATCCGCTGTCCGGTTCGGCCACGCATGACGCCGATGTCGGCCTGTTGACCTCGCTCGAAGAAGCCATCGAGCGTGAGCGTGAACTCGTTGCAAGCCTCGCCGAGTTCGGCCATCAGATCGACACCAGTAACCTGCGCGCAAACGTTCTGCGCGCATGGGTCAAACGCTTTATCGAACAGGAGCACAACGGTCTCGTGCTGATGTTCGAATCGTTTGGTTTCAAGCGCGGCGTTCCCCTCGACGCCGACTTCGTCTTCGACGTACGCATTCTGCCGAACCCGTACTACGATCATGAATTGCGACCGCTCACCGGTCTGGATCAGCCGGTGATCGACTTTCTCGGCGCACTGCCCGTGGTGCACGACATGATCAACGATATCGAAACGTTCCTCGCGAAATGGCTGCCGCATTTTCGCGACGACAATCGCAGCTATCTGACCGTTGCGATTGGCTGTACCGGTGGCCAGCACCGCTCAGTGTTCATTGCCGAGACGCTCGCCGCGCGTCTCGCCAAACAGGCCAATGTGATCGTGCGGCACCGCGATGCGCCGATTGATGTAGGCGAATCATCAAAGCTAGTGGCTTAACCAGCCGCCTCGCGCGGCCTTAACCTAAGCGTTGCGCCATGTCCTCTACTTCTGCCGTGCTTGCCGATGTACCGCTGTTTCCGCTGCATACGGTACTGTTCCCCGACGGACTGCTGCCCTTGAAGATTTTCGAAGCGCGCTATCTGGACATGGCGCGCGACTGTCTGCGAGAAAAGACGCACTTTGGCGTGTGCATGCTGAAAAGCGGCGGCGAAGTGGCACAGCCGGATGAACCTTCGGTGCCGGAAAGCATCGGGTGTCTGGCGGAAATCGAAGAGTGTGATGTCGAAACCTTCGGCATGCTGCTGATTCGCGCACGCGGTACGCGGCGCTTTCGGCTGCTGTCACATCGCGTGGAACCGAGCGGCTTGCTGGTGGGGATGGCGGAGCCATTGCCTGACGATATTCCGCTCGAAGGCAACGAACAGCTCGCGAAATTTGGCGCGTGCGCGGAAGTGCTGGAGCGCATTATCGCGACGATTCGCGAGCGCGATCCAAACAGCTTGCCGTTCGCGGAACCGTTCAGACTGGATGATCCGAGTTGGGTGTCCAACCGGTTGTCCGAGGTACTGCCCATAGCCCTGCGTGCAAGGCAAAAGTTGATGGAGTTGCTGGACGCCGGCGCGCGCATCGACGTCGTTCACCACTACATGCAGCAACATCAGTTGCTGTGATGCATTCGGTGCGCCGACCAGGTTGGCGCTATCGCATTGTCGGGTGACCTACGCGTCTGCTACAGCAACGTCCCTTGCAACCCATCCAGCAGTTTGCGCACCGGTGCGGGTACGCCATACGCGTCGATATCGCGCAACGCTACCCAAGCGGTTTCGGCGTCACCCTGGACCGCCCGCGCGCCGCTCACACGATCCAGTTCCGCGAGACGCGGCTCGATATCAAGCCGGAAATGCGTGAACGTGTGCGTAAGCGGGGCCAGCGGCGAGACCGCGCCATCACCGCCAAAGTCGCGCGCACGCTCGGCGAGCGTCGTCTCATCGGCCGCTTCCGGCAAGCTCCACAAGCCGCCCCAAATACCGGACGGTGGCCGCTTTTCGAGCATCACGGCATCACCGTCACGCAGGACCAGCATCCACGTGCGACGCGTCGGCACTGCCTTCTTCGGACGTGCCGTCGGCAGCATACGCTGCCGCCCGGTCACGTTCGCGATGCAATCAACCGCGAACGGGCAGCGTAGGCAATCGGGCTTGCCGCGCACGCACAAGGTGGCGCCCAGGTCCATCAGCCCTTGCGTGTAGGCACTCACATCGTCATCACTTGCGTTGACCGGCAGCAGCGATTCGGCCAGCGTCCACATGGCATTTTCAACGCGCTTTTCACCGGGGAAACCTTCGACGCCAAACACTCGGGCAAGCACACGCTTCACGTTGCCATCGAGGATCGTTGCGCGCGCACCGAACGCGAACGACGCAATCGCCGCCGCGGTGGATCGGCCGATGCCAGGCAAATCCGCGAGCGCCTCGACCGAAGCCGGAAACGCCCCGCCATGCACTTCGATCACCGCCTGCGCACAGCGATGCAGATTGCGAGCTCGCGAGTAGTACCCGAGGCCGGCCCACAACGCCATCACATCATCGATGGGCGCCGCGGCGAGCGCGGCGACATCCGGAAAACGCGCCAGAAAGCGCGCGTAGTACGGAATCACGGTCGACACCTGAGTCTGCTGCAGCATGATTTCCGACAACCAGATGCGGTACGGGTCGCGCGTATTCTGCCAGGGAAGATCATGGCGGCCGTGCTGGCGCTGCCACGCGATCAGGCGCGCGGAAAAATCAGGCAATGCGGGCTCAATGGTGACAGCAGCGGGAGTCAGGCGAGAGGGCATCGAAAAATTAACGCTGGCAGGTGGGACAAAAGTACGTCGAGCGCTGCCCTTGCACGATCTGTTTGATCGGCGTTGCGCATACGCGGCATGGCAGCCCCGCGCGATCATAGACGAAATAATCGAGCTGGAAGTAGCCGCTTTCCCCGTCACTTCCGACGAAATCGCGTAGCGTACTGCCGCCCTTCTCGATGGCGGCCGCGAGCGTCACGCGCACAGCGTCCGCCAGCAGGTCATACCGGACGAGCGACACGCGGCCGGCCGCCGTGGTCGGGCGAATTCCCGCGCGAAACAGACTCTCGGACGCGTAAATATTGCCCACGCCCACCACGATCTCGCCCGCCAGCAATGCCTGTTTGACCGATACCTTGCGGCCACGGGTCTGCCGATGCATCAGCGCGCCCGAAAACGCCGGTGAAAAGGGCTCGACGCCCAGCCCCGCGAGAAGCGGATGTTCCAGCACGTCGCCGTCCGTGCGCGGATGCCACAGTACGGCGCCAAAGCGTCGCGGGTCGCGATAGCGGAGAATGAACTCGTCGAAGATCCAGTCGATATGGTCGTGCTTCGCTGCCGCCGGCAGATGAGGCAGGTTGCGCAGCACTCGAAGCGTACCGGTCATACCCAGGTGCACAATGAACCAGCCTGCGTCGATTTCGAACAGCAAGTACTTGCCCCGCCGCTCGACCTTGCGGACCACGTGCCCCCGCAAGGTTCTCGCAAGGTCCGCCGGAATCGGCCAGCGCAGCGCAGGTGTGCGCACTTCGACGCGCTCAACCTTGCGTCCGGACACATACGGCTCGATTCCCCTTCGGGTAACCTCAACTTCTGGCAACTCTGGCATGTCTAACTGGTCTGCAACTTGCGTGAGTGGTTGTGCGCTTATTGTAGCGAGCGCGTTACAATCGTCCGAAACATTGAACGGATTTCCATGAACTTGTCCTTCGTGAAGCTGTTTTCGAAGCGCCCGGCCCGTGCGTCGCGCGTGCCGCACGCCGTCTCTGCTCGCCGTCTGCTTGGCGCGGCAGCGCTTGCC
>NZ_JBAURZ010000398.1:0-1819 GCF_049581445.1 Paraburkholderia sp.
CCCGATCCCGCGCTCGCCGATAACCCGCATATGAACGCATGGCGTGCGCAACTGGAAGGACTGCGGGCGCGCAACGCCATTGCCAAGCCGATGCGCGCCTGCGGACGCCTCACACGCGCTGCGGGTCTCGTGCTCGAAGCGGTCGGGTTGCGCCTGTCGGTTGGCGCGGAAGTCATGATCGAACTCCCCTTGGGCAGTTCGTTGCCGATGGCCGAAGCCGAAGTGGTCGGCTTTGCCGGCGACAAGCTGTTCCTGATGCCGACCACTGAAGTGATCGGCCTGTTGCCGGGCGCTCGCGTCTATCCGCTCGAAAGCGCGCCGATTGCCGACCCGATGGCCGGCGCGAAGCGCTTGCCGGTGGGCTGGGAACTGCTCGGACGGGTGCTCGACGCCTCGGGCCGCCCGCTCGACGGACTCGGCCCGCTCGGCACGAAGACGGACGCGCCGCTCTCCGCACCGACCATCAATCCGCTGAACCGTGAGCCGATCCATAAGGTGCTGGACGTCGGCGTGCGCGCGATCAACGCGCTGCTCACCGTGGGCCGCGGCCAGCGCATGGGGCTTTTTGCCGGCTCGGGCGTGGGTAAATCGGTGCTGCTCGGCACGATGGCGCGCTACACCAGCGCCGAAGTAATCGTGATCGGCCTGATCGGCGAACGCGGCCGCGAAGTGAAGGAATTCATCGAACAGATTCTCGGCGAAGAAGGTCTCGCGCGCTCGGTGGTGATCGCCGCACCGGCGGACGTGTCACCGCTGCTGCGGATGCAGGCTGCTGCGTATTCGACCTCGCTTGCTGAATATTTCCGCGACCAAGGCAAGCACGTGCTGCTGCTGATGGATTCGCTGACCCGCTATGCAATGGCACAGCGCGAAATCGCATTGGCCGTGGGTGAGCCGCCCGCCACCAAAGGCTATCCGCCTTCGGTTTTCGCCAAGCTGCCGGCGCTCGTCGAGCGCACCGGCAACGGCCCGGCGGGCGGCGGTTCGATTACCGCGTTCTATACGGTGCTGACCGAAGGCGATGACCAGCAGGACCCGATCGCCGACTCGGCGCGTGCGATTCTCGACGGCCATATTGTGCTGTCGCGCTCGCTGGCCGAAGCCGGCCACTATCCGGCCATCGACATCGAAGCATCGATCAGCCGCGCGATGACCGCGCTGATCGACGACCCGCATCTGGAAAAAACGCGTCTGTTCAAACAGATGCTGTCGCGTTACCAGCGTAATCGCGACCTGATTAACGTAGGCGCCTATTCGAGCGGACGCGATGCGTTGCTCGACCGGGCCATTGCTCTGTATCCGCGCATCGAAGCGTTTTTGCAGCAAGGCTATCGCGAGTGCGCGGATTTCAATGGCAGTTTGCAAAGACTCGACGCGCTGTTTGCCCAAGGAGGCTGACGATGGCGAAACATTTTCCGATCAAGACGCTTATCGACCTCGCACAGGACGATGTAGACGCTGCAGCGCAACGCCTTGGCCGCGCACAACGCGAGGCTGCCGACGCGCAGGCGCAGCTCGACGCCCTGGTGCGTTACCGCGACGAGTATCACGCACGCTTTACGAATTCCGCGCAATCGGGAATGCCGGCCGGCAACATGCGCAATTTCCAGGCATTTATCGACACGCTCGACGCCGCCATCGAGCAGCAGCGCAGGCTGGTGCACGCGGCCACCGGGCGTGTCGAAACCGCCAAGCCCGATTGGCAGCGTAACAAACAGAAGCTAGGCTCGTACGAAGTGCTGCAGGCTCGCGGCGACGCAGCGGAAGCGCAGCAGCACGCGCGGCGCGAACAGCGCGACGCCGACGAGCATGCCGCGCG
>NZ_JBAURZ010000399.1:0-13289 GCF_049581445.1 Paraburkholderia sp.
GCCTTGCTCGGGATTCGCCACCACACCCACCGGGCGCATGCGCACGCTGTCGAGCAACTGCGCGATGTCGGCGAGCGGCACGCGCTCGTCGTTGGCGAGCCGACGCACGTCGATCGCGACGACGTCATTGGCGAAGAATTCGGGGGTCGCCTCGAAGCGCCGCGTCAGCTCGGCACGCATGGCCTCGAGGTCGGTTGTTTTGACCACGAACAGGAGCGTGTCCACACTGCCACTGCGGAGTTCGAAAAAGGGCGATTTCTTGGGCGACATAGCGTTCGGCAAAAAATTTTGCGTATTTTACAGGCGTCCACGCGTGGAGCCAGTATTTTCCGCGATATGAATGAACGCCGCTGCCCAACCACGGCCGGCGGACGCCAAAGAAGCGCAGGGAACGGGATCGGCGTGCGGCGGGGCCGCTCGCCGAGTCACTGGGAGGAGACTTGCGAAGAACGCGGGACGTGGCGCACCAGCAGGCTTTCGGACTGGTCGGGCCAACGCGCCGTACGCGCATGCTCCCCGGTTGGGCCAAAGCCAAGACGTTCGTAAAAACGCATGGCGGTGCGGTTGGCGTCGGCCACCCACGCGTAGATTTCCTCGGCGCCCGCATCGGCCAGCCACTCGCTCGCGGTGTTGACGAGCAGTTCACCGCCACGCAAATGGCGCACGGCAGGCGCCACCCACAGCTCGCCGACAAAAGCGCGCAGTGCGGCGCTGTCCTCGAAGTGGGCTTCGATCAGACCGGCAGGATGCCCTTCGGTGTAGAGAATGAACGATGTAACCAGGCTCGAAACCGCGTGACCCGCGGCGGTGGCATCGAAGCTTGCCGCGTCAGCTGACAGGGCATCCTCCAGCGTCTCGCCGAAGGCATAAGGCGCCTCGCGCAATGACGCGGTACGGAGTTCGCGTAAAACTGCGCCCTGATCAGCGGCGATGCGGCGAACGGTCAATGACGGACTCATGCAGACGTAAACCCCTTGTAACACTAAGCCGTAGCTTTAACCGAACTTGCGCGCGAGTCAAATCCTTATTCACGATTTGTGCGCGAACTCCCTCGAAGGCGGCCCTCACCGGCGTCGTTGAATGGCCCCTGCAACCTGCCGACCACGAGCGGACTGGCCGCGCTCACTACTGGAGCGACAGCGACATCGGCTCTCGGCGCATGACTAAGTCCCTCAGACACCCCTCAGGGTGCTTCGTAACTGCCAGTGCCGTCCGGCCACGGCGTCAACAACTCGAAGCCATCTTCGGTCACGGCCACCATGTGCTCCCACTGCGCCGATAGCGAGCGGTCCTTGGTCACCACAGTCCAGCCGTCGCGCAGAACCGAAGTGCCCGCGCGCCCGGCGTTGATCATGGGCTCGATCGTGAACACCATGCCCGGCTTCAGACGTATGCCTTGCCCCGGCTGGCCATAGTGCAGCACCTGAGGCTCTTCGTGATACACGTTGCCAATGCCATGTCCGCAGTAATCGCGCACGATCGAAAAGCCGTCACGCTGCGCGGTCTTCTGGATGGCATGCCCGATGTCGCCAAGTGTCGCGCCCGGTTTGACCTGACGGATACCGGCCACCATCGCCTCGTAAGTGGTGTCGATCAGTTGCCGGGCCACCGTGCTCGGCTGGCCGACGCAATACATGCGGCTCGTGTCGCCGAAATAGCCGTCGCGGATCACCGCCACGTCGATATTGATGATGTCCCCGTCCTTCAGCACCTCGGCACGATTCGGAATGCCGTGACAGACGACCTGGTTGACGGAGGTACACACCGTCTTCGGAAAGCCAAGGTAGCCAACGTTTGCGGGGATCGCCTTTTGCTTGTTCACGATGAAGTCGTTGCAAAGCGCGTCGAGTTCATCGGTCGATACGCCGGAGCGTACGTGCTCGCCGATCATTGCGAGTACATCGGCAGCGAGGCGGCCGGCGATGCGCAGCGCGGCGATGTCCTCCGGCGACTTGTAGGTAATAGCCATGAAATCAGTACGGGTTCGTGAACGCGCGACGGCAGCGCCGCTGCGCACGTTCGTATGCGAAAGCCAAACCGGCAGCCACGGGTTGCGTTGAAGGTCGATGCACCCCGGCGATCCAGTCGTCGATCCGGGAATTGTACAGAGTATGGCGGCAGCAAGCGCTGCGAAACCAACTGACAGGTCAAGCAATTGCTGACGTAGCATGCAGCGCGCCTGAACTTCGCGTCACCGCGCTACACATTTTTATTCATCAAAACACCTTGATCAACCTACTGTTTTTGCGCGGCAATGCTGCGAGCGCACGTAAATATCTTTCTCATGGGCTGCATCCGATGAGTGATTCGATTCGTAAAGTCCGTTGAGGGCACACCTCTTCTCGGTGCAACGTTCGGTTCTTCTCCGAAGAGCAGTGCGTCTTCATGCTGGCGATTCGCGTGATCGCGTGCGCGCAGGTGGTTTCGTTGTCTGCGCGCAGGCGCCGCGAGTCTCGCGGCATTCCCTGCGAACCCTTGAGGAGCACCGTCATGTCAGAAAAGTCAGAGGAAAATTCAGCATCCCTTATTAATATGTTCGACCGACGCGTTGAGCGGCGTCAGCAACGCAGGCAATTTTTCCGAAACGCGGGGGGACTGAGCCTGGGGCTGATAGGCGGCACGCTGATCAGCGCGTGCGGCGGCGGTTCCGGCATCTCCTCGATGGCTCAGAGTACGGCACCGACGGACGAAGATATTCTCAATTTCGCACTTAACCTCGAGTACCTCGAAGCCCAGTTCTATACCTATGCGACTACCGGCAGCGGTCTGCCCACCAGCATGCTGGCGGGGGTCGGCACTCAGGGCGCTGTCAACGCGGGCGCGCAAGTGCCGTTCCAGGACCCCGTGGTGCAGGCCTATGCCAATGAAATTGCGAACGACGAGCGTGAGCATGTGGTGTTCCTGCGCGCCGCCCTCAGTTCAGCGGCTGTTGCCATGCCGTCGATCGACATCAGCGGCACCAATCCAAACGGTGCCTTCTCGGTCGCAGCTCGCGCAGCAGGGTTGGTCGCCGCGGGCGTCGCATTCAACCCATATGAAAGCGACAACAACTTTCTGCTCGGCGCGTTCATCTTCGAGGACGTTGGCGTCACTGCGTACAAGGGTGCTGCGCCGTTGCTCGCGAGCAAGACGTTTCTCACGGCGGCAGCCGGCATTCTCGCGGCAGAGGCGTATCACGCGGGCCTCGTGCGGACGACGCTGTATGCGAAAGGTATTGATATGACAAGCCTGCTCAGCGCAGCGGACGCCATCTCCGCGGCGCGCGACAGTCTCGATCAAGTCGGCAATGACGATCAGGGCATCACCGGCGCAACGGCCGGAACGTCGAATATCGTACCGCTCGACAGTAATGGTCTCGCGTTCGGCCGTAGCTATTCAGATGTACTCAACATCGTCTATCTGACCAGTACCGCTGCGGTGAAAGGTGGCTTCTTCCCGAACGGCGTGAACGGCACGCTGAACATGAGTGCCTGATCGAAGCTGCCTCCATGCAACCGGCAACGGGCCGACGTGACGACGATCACCCTTCCCCGTTCGCCGGCCCCGCTCGCGATGCGATCGCGACGTAGTCGAACCACAATGACGATGCCCAGGAGATGCCATGAACGAAGCCGTGAGTCATGTCGCACCGCAAACGTTGACCGAGCAGACCTGTTTCGCTATCCGTGAAGCGCTTGCAGGACGCCGCGGCGGCCCGCGTGCCATGTTGTCGTTTGCCGGGCCTGCGGTGGTCGCGTCGATCGCTTACATGGACCCGGGGAATTTCGCCACCAATATCCAGGCCGGTGCCGGTTATGGCTATACGCTGCTGTGGGTGGTGGCTCTCGCGAATGTCGTTGCCATGCTGTTTCAGTCGCTGTCCGCCAAGCTGGGACTCGTCACTGGACGCAACCTCGCCGAACTCTGCCGCGCTTCGCTCCCGCGCCGCTATGTGCTTGCGATGTGGGGTATGAGCGAAGTCGCAGCCATGGCGACCGACCTGGCGGAGTTCGTCGGCGGAGCGATCGGCGTTTCGCTGCTGCTCCATCTACCGATGCTCGCCAGCATGCTCGTCACTGGGGCAGTCACGTACGGCTTGCTGCAGTTCGAGAAAAAGGGGTTTCGCCCGCTTGAACTGGTGATTGCCGCGCTCGTCGGTGTGATCGGTCTGTCGTATCTGGCTGAACTGCTCATTGCTCCGGTTCAATGGCCCGCGGTCCTTTTGCATACGTTCACGCCGCGCATCCCGGATAACAACGCGCTGACCATTTCAGTCGGCATCATTGGCGCCACTGTCATGCCGCATGTGTTGTTCCTGCACTCGGGGCTGACGCAAAACCGGGTGACGCCGCGCAATGAACGCGAACGCGCCAAGTTGCTGAAGTTTTCGAACCTGGAAGTTGTTGCGGCCCTTGGTGTAGCCGGTCTTATCAACATGGCGATGGTGGTGATGGCATCGGGCGCGTTTCATCAGGGGCATTCGGATATCGCCAGCATCGAGACCGCATGGCGCACCTTGACACCACTGCTCGGCAGCGCGGCGGCCGGTCTGTTCCTTGCTGCGCTGATCGCGTCGGGCATCTCGAGTTCAGTAGTCGGCACGATGGCCGGGCAGATGATCATGCAGGGCTTTGTTGGCTTCCGGATTCCGATCGGCGTGCGCCGGCTGATCACCATGGTGCCCGCGCTTGCGGTAGTGGCGTGGGGCGTTGATGCGACCAACGCGCTGGTCCTGAGCCAGGTAGTGCTGAGCATTGCGTTGCCCGTGCCGATGATCGCGCTCGTGTGGTTCACCTCTCGGCGCGACCTGATGGGCGCCTACGCAAACCGCCGGATCACGACAATCGGCGCCGTGACGGGCACTGTGGCCGTGCTGGCATTAAACGGCGTGCTGTTGATGCAGGTGGCTGGTATTGGATTCTAGACGGCGTTATCGCCGATGCGCCCTCCCCCGCGCCGTCAGCAAGCGCGGGCAACATCTACCCATTGCGTGCGGGGCAACCTGACGCCCTACTGCGTCCGGCCGAGTAGTTGCATGCGCAACTTTGGCGCACGCGTTGACGGATCAAGCCAGATGCCGAAGAACGCGCGCGCAAATGCCGGATCGTCGATCTCGGCAGTTTCGCGCTCGCCCGCGTAGAAGCGCACGCCCTTGCCGGGCAGAAATACCGCGCTCAACTGACCGCCCGGCTCGACGTCAGTCAAGCCTCGCATCAAGTCGTCGCGCCAGCGGTCAAGCGTTTCTTGCGGAATCGGCGCCGCCGCCTGGCGCTCAATTTCATTCATGCCGATGTCGGCAAAGCGTTCACGGCTGATGTCGCGCGCATAGATCAGGTGGAGTGCAAACGGCTCGCCATAATTCACTGGCGCATGTTCACTCCATAACTGCGCGCGGTATAGCCTAAAGCCCAACACGCTGAAGTCGCCCTCGCCCACCAGCTGCGCGGCCTGCACGTCGGCGCGCCAGTCGGCGTTGGCCGGCATGGCGCACAGCAGCATCAGCAAAGCGGCCAGCGCGCGCACGTCAACTCGCCGATTCGAGCACGAACTGCATCACATCCGTACGCCCCTCATCGAAGCCCGCTTCGCAGTACGCCAGATACAGGCGCCAGGTTCGCACGAAGGTTTCATCAAAGCCCTGCATGCGAATCGCGTCGATCTGCGTTTCGAACGCATGGCGCCAGCGGCGCAGCGTCTCCGCATAGTCACGCCCGAACGCCAGTGACACATTTGCCGTGAGCTTGCCCCGTTTCGCCGCCGCTATGAATCGTTCCGGACTCGGCAGCATGCCGCCCGGGAAAATGTATTCGCGGATAAAGTCGCTGGTGGTCCGATACACGGCGAAGTGCGCTTCGTCGATGGTGATCGTCTGCACAAGCGCCTTCGCGCCCGGACGCAGTCGCTCGCGCAGGATGCGGAAGTAATCTGGCCAGAATTTTTCACCGACGGCTTCAAACATCTCGATCGACACGATGGCGTCGTACTGGCCAGTCAGCATGCGATAGTCGCGCAGTTCCAGCCGAAGCCGATCGCCTACACGTGCCTCGGCGGCGCGCGTAAGCGCGAATTCGAGTTGCGCAAGGGAAATCGTCACGCCGTGCACCTGAATACCCAGGCGCGCCGCGTAGATCGCGAAGCCGCCCCAGCCGCAGCCAATTTCGAGGATGCGCATACCCGCACGCAAGCCGAGCGTATCGATGATGCGCTGGTATTTGGCGTGCTGCGCAGTTTCGAGCGGCGTGCGGAAATTGCCGTCGAAGATCGCGCTCGAGTAAGTGAAACTGCAGTCGAGCCAGCGCGCGTAAAACGCGTTTCCAATATCGTAGTGCGCATGGATATTGCGGCGGCTGCCGGTGCGCGTATTGCGGCGCAGACGATGGCGCAGGCCGTACCACATCTGCGCCAGCCAGCCGCCATAGACGGTACGCTGCAATGCACGTTCGTTACGGATGGCGACGCGCAGCAGCGCCGCGAGATCAGGC
Organism: Paraburkholderia sp.; assembly: GCF_049581445.1. Taxonomy (GTDB): domain Bacteria; phylum Pseudomonadota; class Gammaproteobacteria; order Burkholderiales; family Burkholderiaceae; genus Paraburkholderia. The sequence continues at coordinate 6,462 of NZ_JBAURZ010000399.1, forward strand.
GTATCGACCCAGAACTGGCGCCACGCTTCGGCAAAACCGATGTCGCCTTTACGCAGGATGGCCCCGCAGGCGCGCCAGTCACGCAGTTCGAGCCGCGCGCCGGGCGCGGCATGCGAATCGCCGAATACACATTGCTGGCCGTCAGGCGTTACGAGGACGAGATGGCCGACCCGAATCCGCTCGAGTAGCGACAGAAACAACCGACCTGACGCAGGGGCATTCTGAGGCCCGCTCAGGGTTCTGGAGGGCGTCATGGCTGAATCTCCTCAATCGACGAAGCGTGGTGCTTAGCAGCAGGCTCATGGAGGCCGCCGCGATGGTGTGGGGGTGTGCCGGCATTGCGGCCAGGCGCTGGATGCTTGCCGTAAAACGGCGCTTTCTTGAGGAACAGACGCAGCGCCTGCCAATGGATCCGCGCCACCACCCCGAGCGTGAGCAAGGGCTGACGCGCCAACGCGCCCAGTGCCGCGCTGCGCGTCAGCGGACGCAACCGGCCGCCCACCGCCGTGCGGATCAGCAAGCCATCGGCATCGTGATAGTCGATCGCAATTGATGACGCCCACTGCGTTTCGCTTACCCGAAACCGGTAGTGCCCTTCGATCTGGCAGAACGGCGACACGTGCAGCACCTTCCGGCAAATCAGTTCGGTGGAGGCGTTGATCGCCGCGCCATCGGGTGCGCTCAATAAGTAGCCATGACGCGTGCCAAAGGTATTACGCACCTCAGCGAGCAACGCACGCAGCGCTCCGTCGCGGTCATGGCAAAACCAGAAGCTAACCGGATTGAACGCGTAGCCGAACACTCTCGGGAAGGCTTGTAGCCAGATCTCGCCGTCGGCCGGCAGCCTCGCCTCGACTAGTTGCGCCCGCATCCATGCGTCGAGGTCGCTGCCGTCGCATGGTCCGTGATCACGGGCATACAGACTGAGTGGGCGCCAGCGGCTAACGCCGAACCATCCGCTATCGAGCGATGCAAGGCGCGCGAGATTGCACCGCACATAAAACACGGGATACGCGAAACGATGTTGACGAGGCCGTAGCCGTTCGTGCATCACGCGGCCAACCAGCAGGTATGCCGCGCTATCCTGGCGTTCGTTACCTGGAGCGTTCATAGCTTTGCCCAAGCCGGCAGCGCGGAGAAATCGGCGGCGACGCGCAACGCCGATTTCAGGCCGTCTTCATGGAAGCCGTAGCCCGTCCACGCTCCGGCAAACCAGGTGCGGCGCTGACCTTGCAGCATCGGCAGACGACGCTGCGCGTCGATCGCCGCCAGGTCGAACAGCGGATGGTCGTACACGAAGCGGCGCAACTCGGTGCCGGGCGTCGGCTCGGTAACAGGGTTGAGCGTGACGACCAGAGGCGTAGCAAACGGCAGCGGCTGCAACTGATTGACCAGGTAGCTGACGCAAACCGGCCGCGCACCACCAACACCGCGCCCACCCAGATAGTTCCACGCGGACCAGACGCGGCGGCGGCGCGGCAACAGGTTTGTATCGGTGTGCAGTACCGCGACGTTCGGCTGATAGCGCACGGCGCGTAGCACGCTACGCTCGGCTTCGTTAGCATCGTCGAGCAGGCGCAGCGTGTCAGACGCGTGGGTGGCCATCACCAGCGCGTCGAAGCGTTGCGGACCGGTGTCGGTCAGTACATCGACGCCATCGACGTCGCGCCGCACGCCGCGCACGGGCGTGCCGATGCGTACATCGTCGAGCTTGCTGACGATCTGCCTGACATACTCGCGACCGCCGCCCACCACTGTCCTCCATTGCGGACGACGCGTGACTTGCAGCAGCGCATGGTTCAGGCAGAAGCGCAGAAACGTGGTGGCAGGGAAACTCAGAATGTCGGCCGTGGCGCTCGACCAGATGGCCGCCGCCATCGGCAATAGATAGTGTTGCTGGAACGCGCCGCCGTAACCGCCCGCCGTCAACAGTTCGCCCATCGACACGCCCGTGTTGACCGCGACGTCCAGATTGCGTTGCGCACTGCCGTTAAAGCGCACGATGTCGCGCAGCATGCCAATGAAGGTCGGCGAGAACAGGTTGCGGCGCTGCGCGAAGACCGTGTTCAGACTCGTGCCGGCCCACTCGAGGCGGCCTTCGTCGAGCGAAACCGCGAACGTCATCTCGCTTGGGTGCGCTTTGACGCCTAGCTCAGTGAACAGCGCAATCAGGTTCGGATAGGTGCTGTCGTTGAAGACGAGAAAGCCCGTATCGACTGGATGCGTGTGTCCGTCGAGCGTGACGTCAACCGTATTGGTATGGCCGCCCAGGTATGAACCAGCTTCGAAGAGCGTCACCTGATTCTGTCTGGATAACAGGTAGGCACTGGCCAACCCCGAGATGCCGGCGCCGACGACCGCGATGCGTTGTCCGCGCGGCTGAGGGTTTGAGGCAGCGTGACTCATGTGCGTGTCTCCAGATTGAAACGGGCGCACGCGGACATCAGGATGAATTGCTTTGCGCGCCCCATGATCGGAATACGCAGCAAGCGCGGGATTGGATGCAGAGATGGGTGGGAATTGAGGTCCGCAGGGCGGCGCGACGGGACATTGTCCAAGAGACTACGAGCCGCTAACGTGCAAGCGCAATAGTCAGTTAGGTGCGGGGGCGCAGCGGAATATCGCGCGCCCAATGTTGCTGGAAGGACGTTCGGCGAGGATGTGGTGCGGCGAGCGCATGGCGGTCTTTGCGCCAGTTCCCGAGCAACGCATGAACGTTGCCAATCTTTCGACGTGGATATTAACTGCACGTCGCCACGACAGAATTGCCATGACTCAGAGACCTCGGCACGGACGAGGCCGAAGTGGGAGGGATGGGTGCGCGATTCCTTCCTGCCCGCATCTCGCCACGTTAGTCAAACACGTTTCAGTCCCAGATGTTTCGAAACGCGACTGCCACGATCACCGGTACACACATGACAAGCGGAATGGCGAAGTAAGGCACTTCAAGGTCAACGTAATAGCTGTAGACGAGCCAGCCGACACCAGCACCGAGCGTCGCTAGCGCAACCAGCCAGGTGAGGATGTTTAATGTGGTATTGGACGGACGCCTGCGCGTTCGTTCTTCTTTTGTCGAAGATGTTTTCATCGCAGCACCCAAGGTTTGTCTCGTATTACCCCGACTTCGATTTTACTCTCGCTGCAGATTCGGCGACGACTCGGCCATGTGCGTGCGGCTGGATCAACACTTGCGGAGATGGCCCTGCGGACCTGCTGTCTCCGCCTCTCTGACGGGCTACTGCGCGCAGAACAATGGCAATTTTTGATTGCGTGCTTCGGAGGGCAAATGGCGCCGCACAAAACTGCCGTACAAACAAAAGCCCCGCAGAATTTCTTCTGCGGGGCTTTTTGGAATTCTGGCGGAAAGGGTGGGATTCGAACCCACGGTACAGCATAACTGTACACCGGATTTCGAGTCCGGCGCATTCGACCACTCTGCCACCTTTCCGGCATTGTCGATGATGATAACGACGCTTCACCACCTACACCAAGCGGGTCGCTGCTTGGCGAAGCGAAGATTATAGAACAGTTGGAACAGCTTTCCAAGCCCCTTCCCACAAAATCTGCACGGAGGTTTGGGATACGCGCAAGCCGATTGTTACGCGGCCGGCAGTTCCAGCCGCTCCACCCCGCCGATATACGGACGCAGCGCCACAGGCACCGTCACCGACCCATCCGCATTCTGGAAATTCTCCAGCACCGCGACGAGCGTACGGCCCACTGCCAGCCCCGAGCCGTTCAGCGTATGCACAAGTTCGGGCTTGCCCTGCGCGTTGCGATAGCGCGCCTGCATGCGACGCGCCTGGAACGATTCCGTATTCGAGCAGCTGGAAATTTCGCGATACGTATTCTGCGCTGGCAGCCACACCTCGAGGTCATACGTCTTGGTCGCGGAAAAGCCCATGTCGCCGGTGCAAAGCGTCATCACGCGATACGGCAACTCGAGCTTCTGCAGAATCGCTTCGGCGTGGCTCACCATCTGTTCGAGTGCGTCGTACGAGGTTTCCGGCGCCACGATCTGCACCATTTCGACCTTGTCGAACTGATGCTGACGAATCATGCCGCGCGTGTCGCGCCCGTACGATCCCGCCTCCGAGCGGAAGCACGGCGAATGTGCCGTCAGCTTGACCGGCAACGCGCTTGCATCGAGGATGCTGTCGCGCACCGTGTTCGTCAGCGAAATTTCCGAAGTCGAAATCAGATATTGCGTCACCGTATTCTCGGCGCCGCCCTTCTCGACACGGAACATGTCGTCGGCGAACTTCGGCAATTGACCGGTGCCGTACAGGATCTCCGGATTGACGATGTACGGCGTATAGGTTTCGGTATAGCCGTGCTGTAGCGTATGCGTGTCGATCATGAACTGCGCAAGCGCGCGATGCAGTCGCGCAATCTGACCGCGCAGCAACGTAAAGCGCGCGCCAGACAGCTTCGCGCCCGTCTCGAAATCGAGGCCAAGCGGCGTGCCGACATCTACGTGATCTTTCACTTCGAAATCGAACTGACGCGGCGTGCCCCAGCGACGCGTTTCAACGTTACCGGTTTCGTCCTTCCCGGCCGGCACGCTTTCGTGCGGCAGGTTCGGCATGACGAGCATCAGGTCGGACAAACGCTTCTGTATGTCTTCGAGCTGCACGGCGGAGGCCTTCATCTCGTCGCCAAGGCCACCCACTTCGGCCATCACGGCCGAGGTGTCCTCGCCCCGCCCCTTCATCGCGCCGATCTGCTTCGACAGGCTGTTGCGGCGTGCCTGGAGCTCTTCGGTACGGGTCTGAACGGCACGGCGTTCCGCTTCGAGGGCGGTAAAGGCCGCCACGTCGAGGGTATAGCCGCGGTCGGCGAGTCGCTTCGCGACGCCGTCGAGGTCTTTGCGCAGCAGCTGGATGTCGAGCATGGGATGGGGCGGGTAATCGTTGTATGAATCCGGGATTTTAGCGCACCGGCGCGGGCTGCCGGGGCGCATCGCATGTACAGCGAATGTTCAGGTCTTCTTTGGCTTGTTCTCGCTGCGCCACCGCGCGTCGAGTTCGGCCAGACGCGCCATCTTTTCACCGATCTTGCCCTCCAGGCCCCGCGGCGTCGGTTCGTACCAGTGCGGCTCGCGCATGCCGTCGGGCAGGTAGGTCTCGCCGGCGGCGTACGCGTCCGGTTCGTCGTGCGCATAACGGTATTCGTGGCCGTAGCCGAGTTCCTTCATCAACTTGGTAGGCGCGTTGCGCAGATGCACCGGCACTCCTCGCGACTGATCTTTGCTGACGAAGCGTCGTGCTTCGTTGTACGCCATATAACCCGCGTTCGATTTCGGCGCCACCGCCAGGTAGATGATGGCCTGAGCCAGCGCGAGTTCGCCTTCCGGGGTTCCGAGCCGCTCATACGTTTCAGCCGCGTCGAGCGCAATGCGGGCCGCACGCGGATCAGCGAGACCGATGTCTTCCCACGCCATCCGCACGATGCGACGGGCCAGATACCGCGCGTCCGCGCCGCCGTCGAGCATGCGGCAAAGCCAGTACAGCGCACCGTCGGGATTGCTGCCACGGACTGATTTATGCAGCGCGCTGATCTGATCGTAAAACGCGTCGCCGCCCTTGTCGAAGCGGCGCAGGTTCTCAGCCAGCGCGCTGCCTAGCAGCGCGCCGTCGATCTCCGTCGTTTTCTGTTGCGCCGCGGCCCGCCCGACTATCTCGAGGTTGTTGAGCAGTTTGCGGCCGTCACCGTCGGCGGAGCCAATTAGCGCGGCCCGTGCTTCGTCGGTGAAGGTCAGCCCGCCGAGTTCCTGCTGCGCACGGTCAAGCAATTCGCGCTGCTCGTCGTCGTCAAGGCTTTTTAGCACGTAGACGGCGGCGCGCGACAGCAGTGCGCTATTCACCTCGAAGGACGGATTTTCGGTCGTCGCGCCGACGAACACGAACAGACCCGATTCGACGTGCGGCAGGAATGCGTCCTGCTGACTCTTGTTGAAGCGATGCACTTCGTCGACGAACACCAGCGTCTGATGACCATGCGCACGATGTACCTGGGCGGTCTCGACCGCTTCACGGATATCCTTGACACCGGAGAGCACCGCCGACAAGGCGATAAATTCCGCATGAAACGCGTCGGCCATCAGCCGCGCAAGCGTGGTTTTGCCTACACCCGGCGGCCCCCAGAGGATCATCGAATGGGCTTCGCCCGACTCGAACGCGACCCGCAACGGCTTGTTGGGACCGAGCAGATGCTTCTGGCCGATCACCTCGTCAATATTGCGGGGCCGCAGGCGTTCGGCGAGCGGGACGTTGGCACGGGTTTCTTCAAACATGGCGTTTTGTGGATAATCTCGGCTTTCCGGGCGTAGCTCGGCCTGGGGACGCGAGCCCGGCAAGACGCGCTTGCGGACCTGCGACCAAAGCCGGCGCGCAGTCTGCGGCACGGTCCTGCATTATGACAGCCGCCGCGCGAATCCGAGCCAGGACAGCCCGCACGTGAACCGCGCTGCCTGTTCAGGCGGCGGTTCTGCGCAATTCGCGGCTCAGCGAACGGGAATCAAAGATTTACACCAACGATCAGCGACAAGACAGGGACGACACCAGATGGCACAAGATCCACTCGCCGGCAACGCCGGTTCAACCTACGCACCGCTTACGCCGGTGCCCGACGCGCGCCGCGCATTCCGCACGGGCGATGCCTTCGCCCTGTGGTTCTCGCTTGGCATTGGTCTGCTCGTGGCCCAGGCTGGCGCATTGCTGGTACCGGGGCTATCGCTGCCGCATGCGCTTGCCGCGATTGCCATCGGCAGTGTGATTGGCGTCGTGCTGCTCGCGCTCGCCGGCGTGATCGGCACCGACACCGGGC
>NZ_JBAURZ010000400.1:0-25445 GCF_049581445.1 Paraburkholderia sp.
CAGCGATGGCGCCCGGCAGTGCGGTGCCGGCCACTGGCAGAAAAGCGGATCGCGCGCTGCGCAGGAAGGTTTATGCCGCCATCGGCAAGCACAAGGAGATCAGCGCTGGAGATATCAGCATCATCGCTAAAGACGGCGCGGTGACGCTGCACGGGACGGTCACGGACGCGTCGCAGATTGGTGGCGTCGCGGATATCGCGGCGGCAGTTCCTGGGGTGGTGTCGGTGACCAACAAGCTGACGGTGAAGAAACCGCTTGGTGGAATGTAAGCAGCCATCGAAAGGCACAGAGTACGGCGGGGCGCAAAATAGCCGGCCCCGCCTACCTCGACCCATCGGTTCTGATGTGATGGGCGAGTGTTGTCAACTTGGCGGTGGTGAGACGGCGCAGTGTCAAAGACGTAGATTACTCAGAAAGCGGTCGACGGATTTTAGCTATCTTGCGCGGTACGGAGAATGAACGAAGCACGTGCTAGAAGCAGTGTTTCGCAACGGCCTTGTCCCGCCGTTTCTGCAACAGAATGTCGAGTTCTTAACCTTGCTCGTCAACCGCTCGCGACTGTAGGCGAGGCTCACCGCGCAGCGTCACGAACACCTCATTGAGAGGCGCCCTTGACGGGATGCGCGAAGCGATCGCCAAACTTATCGCACCAGCATCGCACGGTGTGTACGGTGGGGGTAAGACGAGACGCAACGACGGAATTTAGCGTTCCAGACGAATTCGCCCAAGGTTTCCTGGTCACAGGATGCGATTTATGGAAAGCGTTGGCGAGAACGAGTGCAAGTGGCGACGCGAGGGGCACACGCCGAGGTGGAGGGCGGCCCATTCAAGGGCTCCACGACTGCCCCAGCGTCGCTGATGCAAGCGCATGCGAGCCATTGGCAGCAACAAACAGCGCTGTGGATCAGCACGTTGACGGGCGACCTAACAAAACAAGGAGGAGCAGCATGGCAGGCGGACCTGGCAATCCAATGAGCGCTAGTGGAACTCTCGATTCAGAATTGATGGTGATCTGTATCGATGTACAGTCTCGTGTCATCTACGCCAATTCGGCCTATCAACGCGTGACTGGGTACACGAATCAGGAACTCCAGACAATGCCGCCAGCGGAGCGGCTCAAAGACGTACCATTGCAAGTCGTCATGGACTTCGCTAACGCACTGCGTAGTGGCAAGCCATGGACGGGCGTCGTCAACGTTTCCCGCAGGAATGGAGCGGATTACTGGAGCCGCATGAATGCGTCTCCGCTGCTCTCGCATGGCCAGCATATCGGCTTCTTGCTCGTACTTGATAAGGCCTCCGTTCCGGAGATCAGCAAGATCGAGACACAGTACCGCGTTTTACGGTGCGATCCGCAGAAATTCGGGTGGAAGCTTGGGCGCCTCGCGCGCCAAAGCCTTCTGGGAAGAGCGATCGGCAACTTCCGCGCTCTCGGTCTCAGACGGCACATCTGGGGCTCCGTAACTGCCTTGGGATTGATCGAAACCGCAGCGCTGCTCGCGCTGAATGGCGAGGTGACTTCGTTGTCATTCTGGGCGGCCTTGTGCGGGCTACTGACGGCCACCGTCTCTGTGGGTGCCTATCTGTTGCACGCTGTCGTTGCGCCGTTGCGAGAGGTGGTCCAGTTCGCAAGCCAGATTTCCGCGGGTGATCTGAGCGCCGAATTCGGTAGCCCGCGTAGCGATGAGATTGGCGATGTTGTGCGCACACTGAACCGGGTCAGCATCAACATGCGGGCCACCATCATGGACGTGCGCGACAGCGTGCGCGTACTGCAGCAGGCAACGGCAGGGATTGCATCCGGCACGCTCGATCTCTCGGTGCGCACTGAGACGCAGGCGGCCAGCCTCGAGCAGACTGCGGCCTCGATGGAAGAGGTCAACGCCACCGTCAGGAACAATGCGGATACCGCGCGGCGGGCTAGCGAACTGGCGGCACGGACCCGGGACACCGCGCAGGCGGGCGGAAAGGTGGTGGGCGAAGTGATATCTACCATGAAGGAAATCACGCAAGCGAGCAGCAGGATTGGCGACATCGTGTCCGTCATCGACGGCATCGCCTTCCAGACCAATATTCTCGCCCTGAATGCCGCAGTTGAAGCGGCCCGTGCGGGCGAGGCAGGACGCAGTTTTGCGGTGGTCGCGGGCGAGGTCAGGGTGCTCGCGCAACGCAGCGCGCAGGCGGCCACGGAGATCAAGTCGCTGATCTCCGATAGCGTGGGTCAGATCGACGAAGGCGCGCGGCTGGTCGATTCGGCAGGCGTGACGATTGAAGATATCGTGTCGCAGGTGGAGGCGATGACGGATCTGGTCGGTCAGATCGCGACTGCGTCGTTCGAGCAGTCGGCAGCCATCGCGCAGGTGACTCAGGCGGTCGAGCAACTCGACGACGTGACGCAGGAGAACGCGGCGCTGGTACAAGAAAATACCGCAGTGGCCGAGAGACTGAATTCGCAAGGCGACAGACTGGTCGAGACGCTTTGCGTTTTCACGCTATCGCGCGCCGAGACCAACGCGCTCTTGTTACGATCCCGTGCCGGGGAAGCAACCATCGCGCCGGCGCCGGCAACGATCGCGACCGGACGGGCCGAGGCGCGCCACGCGGTAGCTCGCGCTCTGAAGACGTAAGCCAAATGTTTTGTCTACGGGACGACTCCTGTTAGCGGCGACAAGGACTTCCCTGGCAATCAGCCCGGCGAGTGCCGCGAGAAAGTATTTGAACCGACATGAGTCGGTGTCGGGGTGTATCGCGTGCATGGAGCCGGTGGATGAGCTGGATCAATTGCCGTGGCAGATCCTGAACTGGCGTAATGAAATGTCACCCCACCCGCCGAGCTGTTTACGCTGGCGGGATACCTTTCTGAGGAAGGTCATCATGCAAGACTTGACGCTGATTGGGATCGACCTGGGCAAGCACTCATTTCGGCATTGTCAGGTTGGCGGGGTGGATGCGTAAGATGTTGGGATGAAGAAGTCAAAATCGCTTTATCGAAGTCATCGTTTCCCCGCTGGCGTCATCAGCTGCGCTGTTCGTTGGTACTGCCGCTTCCAATTGAGCTTGCGTGACGTCGAAGAGTTGTTCTTCGAGCGCGGCGTGATCGTGACTTACGAGACGATCCGGTGCTGGCGCGACAAATTCGGCTCAAAGTCTCCTCGCCGCGTGCAAGCGACCCGGCGTCGACGAGCGCGGTGCCGAAGTCGACATCCTGCTGCAAAACGGCGCGACAAAGCCGCCGCCAAACGGTTTTTCAATACCCTATGGCCGCCATGTACGTCAACGTCCCGAAGAGGGTCACTAACGTCTCGCTGGCGGAAGCCAAGAAGCTGACCATTAATGTCTTAAAAGCGGCCGAGGCCGGCGTGGCCATTCGGGTCCGACCGCGATAACATGAAACTGTGCGCCAATGTCGATGCCTGCGGCGTGGGGATTGATACAAGGTCCATCGACCGGCAAATTTCGCTGACCGATAACCCTTGCTCGTAGTGGCGAACACCGAAACCAGTAGGTAACACCGTCTAGCACCCCATGCGCAACTCGAGCCGATGGCACTTCTTCTGGAGTAAGGGCTTCGAAGACAGCCGCCCAACTCATTCTCCCCTCTGGAAGGATGACCATCACGTGACCGGCGACGCGATCCAAATACGTGCGCCTTGCGTTCTCTGGTACGTGGTTGGTCGCGCCGCCCCGATGCTTCCGCTGGTTGAGCAGGGATCGAATGTGGGCAACGTGGAAAGACGACACCGCGTCGGCGATGGTGTGAGCAAAATCGACCTGCTCCATGTTGCGACCTCCCTTTGCTAATCAAATCTCAGCTGTAAGGATAAGATCGCGTGGGCGTGATGCCCTGCGGCCTTCGACGCCACTGAGTCTTTACTCTAGTTGTCGCGCTGATGCACCTTCCGCCAGACGAGGCGGCAACAGACAAATCCGGCCTACGGGCACCGCGTCGCACCTCTACCGATCACTAGTCGTCCGACGTGACCAGACGAACGGCCGCTGCGTCTTGGGAACTGCCGTCCAAGCACCGTCGGCGCGAACGGCAGAAGCGGGTTGCGGATTCAACCGGTGGATGCAACACAATAGAAGCTGCGTGAGCGGCGGGAGTGTTGCTATGAAGCAGAGACCCTGGATCTACTACAGCGAGAGCCAGAAGGCGCTAATGTGGGAGCGCTGGCGCAAAGGCGATACGCTTCATCAGATCGCCCAGTTGTTTAATCGCAACCACTCGTCGGTGCAGGGAATTCTGCTGCAGACTGGAGGAATCCAACCGGCGCCGCGTTGCCGGCCCAGACTGGCGCTGACGCTTGCCGAGCGAGAAGAGATATCGCGGTCAATGACAACGGGTGAATCGATCCGCTCGGTAGCCTGACGGCTTGGACGCGCTGCCTCAACCATTAGCCGGGAGATTGGGCGAAACGGTGGCATTCAGGGATATCGGGCGAATCAGACAGACCGGCTTGCAGTCCATGACTACAGCGACCGGTACAGCGGCTTCGGCGGTAGGCACTCCGCCCGATGCGAGGTCAGCTTCGCTGCCCGCCATCTTCAGGTATTGCTGCATGTCGGTCTTCATGTTCTCCGACAGGATCCCGAAATTGCCCGCACGCCGTTGCCGACGTGCAGGTCGCCTAATGGCAAAGGTGCGGCTTCAGGCCTTCTTCACGTACGCGCTGCACCACCCCTTCGCCGAAATCTGCTTGCCCGCAAAAATTGGGCATGGGCCGGATGTATCGCCTGGCTTGCCCTGATAGAGCTGGCAGGTGGCGCACGCCTGGCCTGGCTGATACTTCGAATATTTAACCTTGTCGACGTTTGCTGCGTCCGCCTTATAGCCAAGCGACTGTGCGGTTGGATCGCTTTCGGATACTGCGGGCGTCTCGGCCGACGCCTTGCCCGACAGCGCGACGGATGAGGCCAGCGAAGCGGCCAGCATCATAAAGTGACGACGTGATGGTTGCATGTGGGGTTCCTTTCTGTCAGATGGTGGGCGGAGGGCCTTCGACGTGCCCGCCGATGCGGAACTTCGCTCCGTCACATAGCGAAGTTCTACTGTTTGCCCTTGATCGCGGCCAGATACCTGGCGAGTTCTTCGACCTGCTCCTCCGGCATGGGTGCGCCGTACACGTTGCGCATCTTGTTGATCTCGGCCTTCCACTCACCGAAGCGCAATGGCGGCTGGCGCGTAACCATGCCAGCCGAATGACAGATCATGCACTGCGAGTTGGCAATCTCGGCGCCGGCGCCGGGTGGAAAAACGTGCTCACTGTCAGGGAAGATGACGCTCACGGTGCGATTCAAGGCTGCGGCCGACGGCACTTTCGGTGCGGATTCCGCGGAGGCGGTCGAGACGGCGGCAGTAGCGAGCAGAATCGATATCAATACGTTTGGACTTTTCATGTTCCGCTTCTCAGGAAACCATCAACGTGATGGATTCGACAACGTTGCGCATGAAGCCTGCGGTGTTCCAGTTTGCGATATCCGGCTGCACGACCCCCGCGGTGTTCGTCGCCTTGATTTTCAGCACCATGGGACCAGGGTTCGGTACCACGTGCGTTTCCCATTGCCTGAAACTGTATTTGCCATGATCATGGCCAAGACGTGTTGCCGCCCAGGTAGCGCCACCGTCAGACGACACGCTGACGTCGCGCACGCCGACGTCTCCGCCGAAGGCTATGCCGCGCACGGTTAGCGGCTTGCCGGCAGCCACATTCTGGCCATTCGTGAGACTGGTGAAGAACGAGCGTGGGACCATCCGGTTGATCGGCACCATCTTGACGCCGGACTGGCCAGGCGCGATGTTGGCCTGAGGGGTATCCGGTATCAGGTAGGCCTTTGACATCCAGAAGTTGTCGTCAGGGTGATCCAGCACTTCGATATCATTGAGCATTTTCACCCAATAGGTCGAATACCAGCCGGGCACAACCAGGCGCAGCGGAAAGCCGTTCAGCAGCGGTAACGGCTGACCGTTCATCGCGTAGGCGACCATCACTTCGCCATCGCGCGCATGGTCAATATCGAGCGACTTGATGAAGTCCGGCGTTGCCGGGAGGACCCCCGAGTCGAGCCCGTTAAAGCGCGCCTGCACGGCGTTACCCTTGATGCCTGCGCGATCCAGGATATCGCGCAGACGGACGCCGGTCCATAACGCATTGCCCATCGCGCCGTTGCCCCATTGAGCGCCTGCCACGCGCGGTTCGTAGAATCCTCGCGAGTTGCCGGAGCACTGATTCACCGCCGCCAGTTCAACCGGTTCGAACTCGGTGCGCAGTTCGGTCAGGCTGAGGCTGAGCTCTCGTTCGACCTGTCCGTGCACGTTCAGGCGAAATGCGGTGCCGTCGACATTCGTGGGAATATCGGCGAGGTGCCAGCGCACGAAAAACTGGTCATTTGGCGTGAACACACCTCGATCGAAGACGGCGAACGGTGTCTCCAGTAAGGGCGGACGGGTTCGCAGCAGCAGCATCTCGTCTTTCTGCGGAAACGCGCTCGTCAATTCGCGCTCGCCGCCTTCGAATGGCAGGTTAAAGCTTTCCGCCGACCAGGCGCTGCGGTTCCAGCCCGCCATCGTGCCGGCGAGACCGGCGGCGGCAAGACCCTGAAGTATCTTGCGCCGGCTTGCGTTCACGCCGTGGGAATGGTCTTTCATGAGTGTCTCCTTCGGGTTCGTCTTCTCGTTTGAGCCTACGCATAGGCATGTCGGCACCGCTGAAGCGCCCGATTGTTTCTGCGGCGTCGCGTTATATCAGCCGCTTTGATTTGCCATCCTTGCTGGCGATTCAAGACTCATTCCGACGCCATCTCGAAGAACACGCGCATCGCCTCCGTCACATAGCGCTGCTGATGACGCAACATCAGGAAATCCCGCGGCGGCAGAGGCCAGCGGAGTGCTGTCAGCGTCCCGGCACTGAGCGAGGAAGCCGCGACCAGACGGGACATCACAGTCGCGCCAGCGCCAGCCTCGACCGCGGAGCGTACCGCTTCGTTCGACGGAAGCTCCAGCGCGATCTCGAACCCGGAGGGATCGCCGCCTAAGCTGCGCACCATCTTTTCGAAGATCCCGCGCGTACCGGACTCCTGTTCACGCAGCACCCAAGCGCTATCGCGCAAGTCAATAGCATCGGCAGCTGTCGAATTGGGCGAGCGCTCCACCACCATGTCGCCGGCTTCGAATTGCTCGAAACGGTCCAGGCCAAGATCCTGGACCAGGCGGTCCAGTTGTGGCTGGAAGCCAGGCCAGAACCACGTCGGTCCCAGGTCGAAGCGATCGATGTCATCCGCTGCGATCGACGCCCCAACCACTCGATATCCTGACGGGCTAGCGGACGCGATACGACCGCCGAGGGCGTGACGCGCCTCTAGGACCACGTAGTCCCTGATGCCTTTCTGTTCCAGCAGAAAAGCGGCATACAGGCCGCTCAAGCCTCCGCCGACGATGGCGATGTGCGCTGTTCGCATGCCTATGCCTCCATTGCCATGTCGGCCAAGTGGCCGGTTTTGATGTAGAGGGTGGCGCCTCGTGCGCCGGCCGCGATTTCCGGATACTGGCCTGTGGGCAGGCGCATCCAACTGCCCCGCTCATAGGACGGGTCTCCCGCCACCAGGTCCCCAGTCAGCACCAACAGTTCGGCGCTGTGCACCGGCCCGGTGAATAGGGTTTCGCCCGGCGCCAGACGTTGCAGGCGGACCTGCTCGGCATCGTTCGAGAACAGCGGGCAAACCTCGCGGCCGCGCCGGTGCTGCCAGGACGCCGGATCGCGGGTGTCGATGCGCACACGGCCATTCTCGCCCAACGTCATTTGCCAGAGCTTGACGAAAACGAGGGCGCCCTCATGGCTGAAGGGCCGATGGCTTGAACCCGGCGGATTACGTAGATACCAGCCCGCCGGATAGTGTGCGTTTTCTTCGGAGAAGGTGCCGGACAGGACGAGGATCTCCTCGCCACCCGGATGCGGGTGGTGCGGGAAGGCGGAATCTGGGGCGTACCGCACGATGCTGGTCGCGCGGGCGTTCTCTCCGCCCAGCCGGTCCAGCATCACGCGCTCGACGCCGGCTTGGGGGGAGGCCACCCATCGATATTCGTGGGGCGCGACGATGGCGCGGCGCGAGAAATCTGCATTAACGAGCATGGATGTTCTTCTAGAGCCTCTCGAGAGTGCGGCCGGCTTGCCGAGGTATCGGCCGGCCGGCATGTCCCACCAGGGCTTAATTGTTGGACAGTTGGGCGTGGGCTTCGATGACGCGCGCCGAATAGGTCAGGGCGGCGCCCGCGTTCAGGGCGATGGCTACGCCCAACGCTTCGGAGATTTCTCCCAGTGTGGCCCCGTGCTCGACAGCGTTCTTGGTGTGTACCGAAATACAGCCGTCGCAGCGCGTGGTCACAGCCACCGCCAACGCGATCAATTCGTGAATCTTGGGGGTGAGATGGCCAGTCTTGGCCGCGGCATTGTCGATCGTCATCAGGCCGCGCACCACGTCGGGGCTTTGTTTGGCGTAGTCGCCCACACGTTCCAACAAGGTGTCGCGGTAGGCGTTCCAGTTTTGCATCATGGCAATATTGTCCAAAGGAGTAGGGGGCCGGGCACTGCGACAGCGCCCGGCGGTCGAGGATTATTCGACCTTATAGATGCTTGCATCGGTCGAGTGAGTAGCATTGACGCAGGCAAAAGCGATGCATTTGCCTGCCATACATCAGCTGCGACCGGCCATCACACCGCCGTCGACATCCCAGATCGCGCCGGTGACCCATGCGGCCTTATCCGACAGCAGGAAGGCGATCACTTCGGCGACATCCTGCGGGGTGCCGACACGGCCGATCGGATGGAAGCTGTTAAAGCCCTGCAGCGCGCTGTGCACTTCGGCCTTCGGGATGAAGCCTTCGTAGATCGGGGTCTGCACCACCGCCGGCGACACCGCGTTGACGCGGATGTGCTTCGGCGCCAGTTCCATGGCCAGGTGCTGGGTCAGCGCATGCAGGCCGGCCTTGGCCATCGAATAGGCCGACGAAGGGGTTGCCGCGATGGCCTGTTTGGCCCACATCGAACCGATGTTGACGATCGCGCCCGACCTACCTTGCGCGACCAGGTTGGCGGCGACCTTCTGCGTGATGAAGAAGAGCGCTTTGTTCAGCTTCATGTACTGGTCGTAGTCGGCGTCCTGATGCTCCAGGAACGGCTTCGGGAAGAACACGCCGGCCGCATTGACCAGCAGGTCGATGTCGGAATGTTGCCCGTCGATAGCCTTGAGCAGCGCAGCCAGCCCTTCATCGCTGGACAGGTCGGCCGTCAGCGCCGCGACTTCACCCAACGCGGCCAGTTCCTTGCGCGCCTCTTCGGTCTTGTTCGCCCGATGTCCCACGATCACCGCGCTGCCGCCTGCGGCGAGGATCATACGAGCTGTCTGCAAGCCCATGCCGCTGGTGCCGCCGACGACTAGCAGTTTCCTGCCCTTGAATTGATTGCTCATTTTGAAACCTCTCTATCTGTTGATTGGCTGTTTCTGGTTGAATTCAATACGGGACCGGTCACTCGGCTCTTGCCACCGTTGTTCAGCCCCGTCCGCCGGTCGCGCCTATTCCTTTGGTGAAGGAATAGGCGCTATCGAAGTCAGCTCACGCTGGAAGTAAAACTATCTATCTAGACCCATATCAGAAACGCCCCGATGCCAAACTAGGATCACTGCGTACCGCTGATCCTCAACTTGAATGCGATTCTTCTCTTATTCTCTTTCGTCGACAAACGAGATAAAGTGTCCGGTATTGAAAGAAAATCTTTATTGAATTGAAATCACCCATACATCTGAATGCGTTGCGTGCATTGGAGGCCAGCGCGCGCCATCAGAGCTTTTCGGCGGCGGCGGCTGAACTCCACGTCACGCCCGCCGCGGTCGGCCAGCTCGTGCGAACATTGGAGGAATGGCTGGGCACGCCCTTATTTCATCGAGCAACCAGCGGACGGGTCAGGCTCGTTCCCACTGAGGCGGCCGAACGCGCGTTGCCGGACATCCGGGCGGGTTTCGATCGGCTTACGCTGGG
This sequence comes from Paraburkholderia sp., assembly GCF_049581445.1. GTDB lineage: Bacteria > Pseudomonadota > Gammaproteobacteria > Burkholderiales > Burkholderiaceae > Paraburkholderia. The sequence goes on from NZ_JBAURZ010000400.1 coordinate 10,031, forward strand.
GCTGGAACGACTCAAGGAGGGATCGACCAGCGGGGTGCTCACGGTGGCCGTCAGCCCGGCCTTTGCGGCCAAGTGGTTGTTGCCGCGCATAGAAAGCTTTCAGACCGCTTGGCCCGATACGGATGTGCGCCTGGACACCAACCTCAAGTCGGTCGATTTCGTGGCCCAGCGCATCGATATCGGCGTGCGCTACGGCGCGGGAAGCTGGCCGGGGCTGACGGCGGACAAGCTGATGGACGAGGAGGTCTACCCAGTCTGCTCACCCAAACTGCTGCATGAGCATCGGCGTTTGGAAAAACCGCATGACCTGGCCCGGGAGACGCTGATCCACGACTTGTCGATGGACAGCCATACAGGCTTTCCCACTTGGGACATGTGGCTGAGGAGAGCTGGCGTGACGGATGTCGCCACCACGCGAGGCATGAAAATCAACAACTCCGCGGCCGTCTTACAAGCGGCGATCGACGGGCAGGGTGTCGCGCTCGCTCGCAGTGTCATGGCGCGTGACGATCTGGCAAGCGGGCGCCTGGTTCGGCTGTTCTCGGAAATAGCATTCGCTTCGCCCTTGGCTTATTACGTTGTGTATCGCGCCGAGTGCTCCAGTCTGCCGAGGCTGCTGGCTTTCCGGGATTGGTTGCTCGGGGAGGCGGTGACGTAGCGATGGCGGGTGCCTCCGACTGGGGGGAAACCTTCTGCACTTGCGTTTCCGCACGGGCTTGCCCTACGCTCACATTTCACTGCTGGCAGTCCTAGGTCGATGCCAACGATGGCAATTGACTGTTCGTTCGCTGAGGCGTCGCGCGAACGCAGAGTCTTGCGCTTCTGCAGGTCGAGGGGTCTCGCATACGGACGTCCGGCTTGGCCAGCGTCGCAGTGCCGACAGACTGGCCCACTCATCAGATGGCGTTGAGCGGGATTTTCAGATAACGCACGCCGTTCGCCTCGGGCAAAGGCAATTTGCCAGCCCGGATGTTGACCTGCACGGAAGGTAGAATCAACGTCGGCATTGCCAGAGTTACATCGCGCGCCTGCCGCATGGCGACAAACTGTTCCTCGGTTACACCGTCACGCACGTGAATATTCCGATTCCGCTGGTCGCGCACGATTGTTTGCCAAGCCGGACCACGCCCTTCGGGCGGATAGTCGTGACACGTGAAAAACCGTGTTTCGCCCGGCAAGTCCAGTAGCTTGCGGATGGCGCCGTACAACTCATGCGCGTTGCCACCCGGAAAGTCGAAGCGCGCAGTGCCGGTGTCCGGCATAAAAAGCGTATCGCCAACAATGACCGTGTCTCCAATCTGGTAAGGCATGTCCGCAGGAGTGTGGCCGGGCACATGAATCGCCTTGGCGGTAAGGCCGCCGATATCGAACGTCTCGCCATCTTCAAACAGGTGGTCGAAATGCGACCCGTCCAGCCGGAATTCCGGCTCGAGATTGAAGAGCTGCTTGAACACCCCCTGCACCCAGCGAATGTCCTCGCCGATAGCGATTCGCCCCCCGAGCACGTGTCTCACGTAGGGCGCAGCCGAAATGTGGTCAGCGTGGGCATGCGTCTCGAGAAGCCATTCGGCGCGCAGTTCATGTTCGCGCACGAACGCAATGACCTTGGCTGCACTTGCTGTCGACGTGCTGCCCGATTTGGAGTCGTAGTCGAGCACGGGGTCGATGATGGCGCACTCTGGACATCCCTCCTGATAGACGACGTAGGTGACCGTCCAGGTCGCGGGGTCGAAGAAGGTGAATGGTCGGTTGCATGCATATCTCCTTGGGGCATCTTTCAATCTATTCAAGAATACTATATTATTTTATATAACATAAATTTGTGAATTGTAGGCGCCTATGAACCCGTTCCAGACGGTTGTCGACCTCGACACCATGCGGGCCGCCGCGACGAACGCGTGCGCCCTGCTCAAGGTGCTCGCCAATCCGCACCGCCTGCTGTTGATGTGCCGGCTGTCCCAAGGCGAGCTGTCTGTCGGCGAGTTGGAGGAGCAGCTCGGCATCCGGCAGCCAACCTTGTCGCAGCAGCTCGGCGTCCTGCGTGACAATGATCTGGTGACCACGCGACGGGAGGGCAAGACCATCTTCTATGCGGTGGCGAGCGCGCGGGCGCTTGCCGTCATGGCCGTCCTGTATGAGCAATTCTGTGCCAATGCCGACCCGGAATCGACATGCTGATTGACTTCGTCAACTTCACGCCCGGTCTGTCCCTGGCCGGGGGACTTATCATCGGCGCGGCCGCTGCCGTGCTGGTGTTGTGCAACGGCCGCATCGCGGGTATCAGCGGCATCTTGGGAGGGCTGCTGGGTCTGCCCTGCAACGACGCGACCTGGCGCCTGACATTCCTTGCGGGCTTGGTCGGGGCTCCCGTGATCGCAAGTCTGTTCGGCAAACTGGCCGTTGCGGATATCCACACGAGCTGGGGTGAAGTTGTGGTCGCCGGCTTCCTGGTTGGCCTGGGCACTCGCTACGCAGGCGGCTGCACCAGCGGCCATGGGGTATGCGGTATCTCGCGCGGTTCCATCCGTTCGCTGGTCGCCACGCTGACGTTCATGGTGGCCGGTTTCCTGACCGTGTTCGTGCAACGGCACCTGATTGGAGGCTGACATGACCACCATTAATGCACTGCTCGCGGGCCTGCTCTTCGGCATCGGCTTGATAGTTTCCGGCATGGCCAACCCCACTAAGGTCCAAGGCTTTCTCGACCTCGCCGGACGCTGGGACCCTTCTCTGGCCTTTGTGATGGCTGGTGCAATTGCCGTCGCGTCACTCGCTTTCCTGATTGCCAGACGCCGCAAGCGCTCGTTCTTGGGGCTGCCGGTAAAGCTTCCGACCATCACGACGGTCACGCCGAGACTTATCTTGGGCAGCGCCGCGTTTGGCGTCGGCTGGGGCCTGGCAGGCTTTTGCCCGGGGCCCGCGCTGGTGGCCCTGGGGGCGGGCTATCCGAAGGCCGTCGGATTCGTGGCGGCGATGATCGCCGGCATGGTCATCTTTGAATTGATCGAGCGAGCCAAATCCGGCATGCAACGAGTGTAAGCATGCTACGGCAAGTTTGTGGAAAGCGTTAGCCGATTGTGCGTCGAGAATACCCGTTCATCGAAGGGCGGCTTTCCGATTTGGACCGGACGGGCGAGCGTCTCGGCAATAGCGGCACCGAGTGACGCCTTGTGGGCGCCACGTGTCCTTTGGAAGTGTATTCACGGCGTAGTGCGAGCAGTTCATCACTCGCCGATGAAAATGTCCACGAACTATCGCTGGCATGTGGAGGTGCCGAATTGCACACGCGCTCCTCATAACGAGGCGGCGACACGTCGACGGTATGAGGCCACTTTGCCCCCGCTTTTCTGAGCCGCGCCCGCGAATGGAAGGGCGGCAGTTACGCCTTGAAAGTAAGATGCGAAATCCCATTTACCTTGTGTGAAAAAGCGTATTCCTCCCCCTTTGCCGCCTGAATGGCCCTTTCCTCCGAGCCGCGATGTCGCTGGTCGCAGCTTCGGCGATCTTGTCGCGCTTCAATATCGCGGCGCCGACGTTTGGCTCTGGAGGGGCCGGTGTGGCGGCCACGCGACTGCGGAGCTGGAGGCGGTGAAGAGCGGCCGAACGCGGGATTGCGGCTGCCGTGAGCAGCGTCGTGTGTGGCGGTCCCGACCGGGCTCACCTGCTCTTCGGGGCGGTGAGGTGTTTGGCCAGTTGACGACCGATCGATACGCTGGAGATGGCTTGTGGGTTTGCCGGTGCGACTGCGGTGGTAAGGCAACGGTGACTGCCGGGCGCCTGCGACTGGGCCAGGCGCGTTCGTGCGGCCGCTGCTACGGCGCTTCGACCGACTGAGCGGCACAGTCTGCTCGCCTTGGTCATGGCATGCGCGGTCTGCTTCTAAGTCGCCCCACACCGTGGTGGCGGCCCGGAGGTGTCTAATACATTCCCTGGAAGTTGCCGGCGATGACACCTTTAAAGTAATGCCACACTGCGGCCCTGGAAAAAAGTGTCAGAAAGCATCCTGGCAGAAGATTGCGATCGTTGTCGAAGCGCGGGTTGTCGAAGCGGGGCGTGCAGGGTTGTTGCACGGCACAACATTCCCCGGAGAGAGCGATGTGGACACCACGCTTACAGCGGCCCGGTCCACGCGTCGAAACGTTTGCCGGTGTGCGGGGCATGGCGTTGCGCTCGCCGGATCCGTGCCAATCGCGGGTAGCCCGTTCGCGTGGAATCGGGCCCAGCGTCAGTCCTCGCGCCTGGAGGGGGCAGGGTCAGGCAGGGGTGACCGGCCAACCCCCGCGGCAACGCTGCAGTCCCGCGGCCCCGTTAGGCGAAGCCGTGAGGATTTTTCTCCTGCCAGCGCCAATGGTCCGCGCACATCCGTTCGATACCAAACTCCGCCTGCCAGCCGAGCAGTTTCACGGCAGCCGCCGGGTCCGCATAGCACGAGGCAACGTCGCCAGGGCGCCGTGCCACGATCTCATACGGCACCGGCCGTCCCGATGCCTTTTCGAACGCGCGCACCACGTCGAGCACGCTATACCCTTGTCCCGTGCCCAGATTCACCACGAGGCTCGCGTCGTGCTTGACGAGTGCGTCGAACGCGGCGAGGTGGCCGCGCGCCAGATCGACCACGTGGATGTAATCGCGCACGCCGGTACCATCGGGCGTGTCATAGTCGCCGCCGAACACACGGAGCTTCTCCAGCTTGCCTACGGCCACCTGCGCCACATACGGCATCAGATTGTTCGGAATGCCCGCCGGATCTTCACCAATCAGACCACTCTCATGCGCGCCGACCGGGTTGAAATAGCGCAGCGTGGCGATGCGCCAGCTCGGGTCTGAGACTTCGAGATCGCGCAAGATCTGTTCGGCGATCAGCTTCGACTGGCCATAGGGATTGGTTGCCGACAGCGGGAACGATTCGTCGATCGGCGAGCTTTTCGGCACACCGTATACCGTCGCCGACGAGCTGAACACAAACTGCTTCACGTTGCGCTCCCGCATCACGGCGAGCAGCGCGAGCAGGCTGCCAACATTATTGTTGTAGTACTCGAGGGGCTTCGCGACCGATTCGCCCACCGCTTTCAGCGCGGCAAAGTGGATTGCGCCGGTGATCGGATGAGCGTCGAAAATGCGCTCGAACGCGGCCCGGTCGCGCGCGTCGGCTTCGTAAAACGTCACGGCCTTGCCCGTAATCTGTTCGACACGTTGAAGTGATTCGCGATTGCTGTTCACGAGATTGTCGATTACGACGACATCGTAGCCGCCGTTCAACAGTTCGACGCAGGTGTGCGAGCCGATGAATCCGGCGCCACCTGTTACCAGAATCGTGCCCTTCGTGGCCATACTGTGCTCCATTAAAGTGAGTAGCCCGTCAAGTTGCGAATTAGGTCTTTATATTGGTTAATGACGACTCGCTCGTCGAACTCGGCCATGACTTTCTGGCGGCCGCGTTCGCCCATGGCGCGGCGCTCTTCGCCGTCCATGTCGAGCATCTGCGCGAGCCGGTCGGCCAGACTGTTGGCGTTCCGTACTTCACACAGCAATCCGTTGATGCCATGCGCGACCACTTCCCGGCAGCCGGGGACATCGGTCGCGACGATTGGCCTGCCCATCGCCGATGCTTCCATCAGCGTGCGCGGCACCCCCTCACGATACGAGGGTAATACGACACAATTAGCGGCGGCGATAAACGGGCGCACATCGTGCGCCTCGCCGAGGTATTCGATGACGCCTTCCTGTTCCCACGTTGCCACTTCGGCGCGCGTGATCGCACTGGGGTTGTCCACGCCAACTGGTCCGAGTAGCTGGAAACGTGCCTGCGGATAGCGCTTGCGCAAGCGCCGCGCAGCTTCGACATATTCTCCGACACCTTTGTCCCACAGCAGCCTGCCAATCAGCACAAAGTCAAAATGGTCGGTGTCGGGCCGTGGTGTAAGAGCAAACTGTTCGAGATCGACGCCCTCGCCATGCAGCAGGCGCGCTCGCTCGGGATGCACCAGCAGATCCTGATCGATGAAGGCAGCTTTGTCGTCGCGGTTCAGAAACCAGACCTCACGTGGAAAGCGGAACGCGAAACGGTACAGCATTTTGGCCACTTGCGCTGCGCGGCTGTGCTGGATGAACACGTAGCCGAGACCTGTTGTCACCGCAACCGAATTGACACCCGCAAGCTTCGCCGCAATCGAGCCGTAAATGTTCGGCTTGATCGTGTAGTGAAACACGATGTCAGGACGGATAGAGCGGTAGTGGCGAAACAGCGCCCACAGCATGCGCAGATCGTCGCGCGGGCTGGTGCCTTTGGACGCCACTGGCAGATCGATGCAGCGACACCCCATCGCGGTGAGCAGTTCGAAGGTGCGATCGCGTGGGGCCAGCACGATCACTTCGACGCCGCGTGCGGCGAGTTCACGAATCAGCCCTTGCCGGTACGTGTAGATGGCCCACGCGGTGTTACAGACAAGGGTGATGCGCAGCGGAACGTGGGGCGTCATAGCGATTGGATCAGGGCTTTGCAGCGCATGCTTGGATGATTCATAAGAGAGGGTGGCGGCTTTGACTCGCGCCGGGCGCGACGTCGGCGCGGCGGTTGGGTTTTCTGTTTAGTGTCCGGCACGCGACGACGCAAACAGCCGTCGTTTGACGGTCTGCAGCGCGCGATACGGCATCACCAGATGCAGCAGGTTCTTCGCGAGGCCCAGCCAGTCATACAGATTGCCGGCATTGAAATAGCGCAGTTGCAGGCGCAGCGTCGAGCTCACCTGAGCGCGCCGTTTCGTTGCGCTGATGCCGCCCAGGTTCAACTCGTAGTAGAGGCCCAGCTCCGGCAGATTCGCGCAGTCATAGCGCTCCATCAGACGCAGGAACAGATCGAGGTCTTCCGCCGAGCGGTAGTCGGCGCGATAGTTACCTACCGCGCGTACCGCGTCGACGCGCAGCATCATCGAAGGATGCGCGAGACAGCTGCGGTAAAACCGCAGGCGGCGAATCGCGTCGGGCTCGGCGGGTGGCGTAAGCATGAAGAGCGGCTCCCCTTCGCGCGTGACAACCTGAGTCCACATGCCAAGGCCCGCGACCTGCGGATGCGCCTCCAGATACGCACGCTGTTTAGTGAGCCGATGCGGCACGGACAGATCACCCGAGTCGATGCGCGCGGCGTAGCGAAAGCCGCGTTCGGCCAGCGCGTCGATGCCGCCTTGCAGCGCCTTCTCAATGCCACCGTTACGCGCCATGCGTAGCACTTCGATGGACAGGTTCGGCAGATCAGGTGCAACGATGGGCGGCGTGCTGCCGTCGTCGACGATCAGCACGTGGACCGGCGCGTCTTCGCTGAACGACGCGAGCGTGCGCTCGACGTCGGCCTGGCCGTTATAGGCGGGTATCAGTACCGCGACGTCGTCGAGCGTCGCGTTTCCGGCGTTGGTATCGTTGGCCGCACGCGTGGGCGAGCCGCGGGATGCATGCGCGGATGCGGATGGATTCGTCATGAGCGCAGTTTGAAGCGAATGTAATAGAGGTTGACCGAAGCGGCGGCCAGATAGCCGAGCGCGAGTCCGACGAGTGCGCCATACGCGCCCATGCGCGGAATCGCCAGCAGATTGACGACCAACGCAACGCCCAGCGCCAGCAGCCATTTCGACAGCAGCACGAACTTCGCCTGATACTTCAGCACCACCAGATTGCCAATGGCTTCGATCCCGGCTGGCACCGAAAGCCACACTGCCCAGCGGAAAATCCCGATTGCGCCTTCATACTCCGGCCCGAACACGCGCCGGATGATGATGCCCGCAAGCAGGTCGAGCACCACCGCGCCGCCGACCATCAACCCCGCGGTCATTGCCATCAGACGCCACATGTTGCGGCGCAGGCGCACGTGCTCCTGGACCCGGTAGACGAACGCTGGCGCAATGGTCTGCGCCAGCATCAGCGCCAGCGTGATCCAGTTCTCGTTCAATTGCTGCGCGGCGGAATAGCGGCCGAGGTCAGCGAATGAAATGGCGCGCTCCAGCATCAAGCGGTCGAGTTTCAGGAAAAGATACATACAGATCAGGCCGAGCCAGAACACCGTGCCCGCCGTTGCGAAATGGCGAAACAGTGAACGCTCGACATGCCAGCCCAGCTTGTCGCTGTGACGGCGGATGTAATACGCGAGCAGCACCGCGCCGATCGCGGCGGACTCCAGCGCCCACAGCCAGCCGAAGCGGGAAGGGGTGGTCGCGGCCCGCACCAGCAGATAGACAAGCGCGGCCTTGACGATGGCCGTGCTCATACTGGTCAGCAATTGTGGCTTGCTGTAAGTCATGCTCTGCAGCCACGAATTGATCACACCGACGAACGGTTCGCGAAACAGCATGGTCACCGCGAGCCCGGCCAGCATGGCCCCGACGAGCGGATCGGTTAGCCCGGCGGCGATGCCGATCCATGTCAGCAACAAGGCGCCGGCCGAGACCGACAGCCTTAGCGCGAAGGCGCTGCCGAGGACCGTGCCCAGTTGCTCGGGCGGCCGGTTGACGATGGTTGGTACGAGAATTTCGGCGCCGCACACCCATGTGATGGGCGAGAGCACCAGCAGCAGGGTATTCGCATACTGCCATTTGCCGAACGTGTCCGGCCCGAAGTAGCGCGCCAGCATGCCGCTGATTGCAATGGCCACGGCAATCTGCGTGACCCGTTCGAGTCCGAGCCAGACAATGTTGGTGAACGCCCGGGTGACGTCAGGATTGGCGAAACGCTTCGGCAAGCCCTTGAGCGTCAGCATCCGCTGCCTTCCAATTGCACCAAGCATTGCACTACGCATTGCGCCAGACTGGATGCGGCTGTCTGTACGATTGCCCACCTGGCCCCATCATGCGGCAACTTTACGAATGGAGGGCGTCTAAGCATTAGAATAGTCGTCTGTAAGGCGTGACTGAAAAGCGCAATTATAAGTTGGAACCGGGTCGTTTCCGGTAAGGGGCTAGCGCGATGACCACCCATGACCGCCGGTGTCGGTAGAACACACAGGTCACATTTTCCATTGCACGCAAGTGAGCCAACCATGATCTCCAAATCTATTTTCAAGGCATATGACATTCGCGGCGTAATCGGCAAGACACTCGATGCCGACACCGCCCGTCTGATCGGCCGCGCGTTCGGCAGCGAAGTGCGTGCGCAAGGCGGCGACGCTGTCGTCGTAGCGCGTGATGGGCGCCTCTCGGGTCCCGACCTGATCGCGGCGCTATCGGATGGTCTGCGCTCGGCAGGCGTCGACGTGGTCAACGTGGGCATGGTGCCGACGCCGGTGGGTTACTTCGCAGCGAGCGTGCCGCTCAAGCTGGCAGGTGGCGAGCGTCGCGTCGATTCGTGCATCGTTGTGACAGGCAGCCATAATCCGCCGGACTACAACGGCTTCAAGATGGTGCTGCGCGGCGCGGCTATCTACGGCGATCAGATCCTCGCGCTGCATCAGCGCATCGTCGACGAGAACTTCGAGAGCGGCAGCGGCAGCTATACCGACTACGACATCGAAGATGCCTATCTGGATCGCATCGTCAGCGACATCAAGCTGGCACGGCCGCTGAAGATCGTTGTGGACACCGGCAACGGCGTGGCCGGCGGCCTCGCGCCGAAGCTGTTCAAGAAGCTGGGCTGCGAACTGGTCGAACTCTTCACGGAAATTGACGGCAACTTCCCGAATCACCATCCGGATCCGGCGCACCCGGAAAACCTTCAGGACGTGATCAAGGCGCTCAAGGAAACCGACGCCGAAATCGGCTTCGCGTTCGACGGCGACGGCGATCGTCTGGGCGTCGTCACCAAGGACGGCCAGATCATCTATCCGGACCGTCAGTTGATGCTGTTTGCCGAAGAAGTGCTGTCGCGCAACAAGGGCGCGCAGATCATTTATGACGTGAAGTGCACGCGTAACTTGGCAAAGTGGGTGAAGGACAAGGGCGGCGAACCGCTGATGTGGAAGACCGGCCACTCGCTGGTGAAGGCCAAGCTGCGCGAAACCGGCGCCCCGCTGGCGGGCGAAATGAGCGGCCACGTGTTCTTCAAGGACCGCTGGTATGGTTTCGATGACGGCCTGTACACGGGAGCGCGTCTGCTCGAAATCCTCGCGCGTGTGCAAGATCCGAGCGCCTTGCTGAACTCGCTGCCGAACTCGCACTCCACGCCGGAACTGCAACTGAAGCTGGAAGAGGGTGAGAACTTCGAACTCATCGCACGTCTGCAGAAGAGCGCGCAGTTCACCGGCGCGGACGAGGTGGTGAAGATCGACGGCCTGCGCGTCGAGTACCCGGATGGCTTCGGGCTGGCGCGCTCGTCGAACACCACGCCGGTGGTCGTGATGCGCTTCGAAGCGGATAACGATGCAGCCCTCTCACGCATTCAGGAAGACTTCCGCCGCGTGATTCTGGCTGAGAAGCCAGACGCCAAACTGCCTTTCTAAAGCATTGATGTGTAAGGAGCGCTGACCTTGTCGGCGCTCCTCGGTTTCATTCCTTTCCTGCCTTACTCTTCTCCCTCCTGAAGTCCTCATTCCCCTTCGAGCGCTACCCGCTCGCCTGGTCACAGCAAAGCACGTGGCGTAACGCACTGTAATTTCCTGAAACAAGTATGCGTAACGAAAAGTTCCCGAAAGGTTGAAATATTAGGATACATATGGAATGATAGTCATTCTCATTTAAAACGCATACGCCAGCCCACCGCCTTCTCCCATCAGCAGGAGGAGCGGCCAGCCAGCCGTCGTTCCCATCGTCGCGCAAGCATTGCCTTGCGCCTCCGACTGGGTCTTTTCTGACGGGATTTCTATGTATAACAAAACGCCGCTGGCCACAGCGCTGGCGCTAGCCTTGTCCGTGCCTTTCGCCACCTCCGCATTCGCACAATCCGCCGCGCCGGGCTCTTCGCAAGGTGCAGCACCGGCCTCCGCGCCGACGGGTTCGGCCAATGCCTCGCCAGGTTCTTCGGCCGCCCAACCGGCCAACCCCTCGTCCAGTCAATCGTCAGGTAACGGCACGCTGCCGGTTATCTCGGTGTCCGGCCAGGCACAACAGGACTTCCAGGCGGATACCTCGTCCGTCGGCGCCAAAAAGCCCACGGCGTTGCGCGATATTCCGCAGTCGGTCACGGTGATCAACAAGGACCTGCTGCAATCGCAAGGCGCCACGTCGTTTCAGGACGCACTTCGCAACGCCCCCGGTGTGACGATCGGTGCTGCGGAAGGCGGCCAGATTGGCAACAACATCAACCTGCGTGGCTTTACGGCAATCAACGACATTTACCTCGACGGTTTCCGCGATCGCAACCAGTACTATCGCGACACCTTCGACCTTGAAGCGATCGAAGTGCTATACGGGCCATCGTCGATGCTGTTTGGCCGCGGCTCGACCGGCGGCGTGATCAACCAGGTCAGCAAAAAGGCCAATCTGCAGGAGTCGGGCGAAGTCTCCGCGACCGTCGGTACGGACGACCATTACCGCAGCACTGTCGACCTGAACCATCCGTTGACGGATACCTCTGCGGTGCGGATCAATGCGTTCGGCCAGAGCCTGGGTTCGACGCGCGACTACGAAAAGAACAAGGACTATGGCGTTGCCCCGGAAGCGCGCTTCGGTATCGGCACGCCAACCGAGGTTACGCTGTCAGCGTTGATCCAGCACAACGACGACATGCCGGACTACGGCGTGCAGGCGTTGAACGGCCATCCGGCACCGGTGGGCAAGAACACCTTTTACGGCCTGACCACCGATCGCACGATCCAGGACGTGCAGATCTTCACCGCAACTGTGAAGCACAAGTTCTCGGACGACCTGTCGCTGACCAATCAGACGCAAATCTCGCACTCGATGACCGATGCGCGCGAAACCGCGCCGCAGGCGGTGCTGACCGGTCCGCTGTCGACGAGCCCTGCGCTGTCGAACGGCAACTACACGACTCTCCCGCCGTCGGACCTGTTCATCAAGCTTCAAAGCCACGACCGCGTGATCCAGAATCACGCGATCTATAACGACACGTCGCTCGACTACAAATTTACCACCGGCCTCATCAAGCACGATGTGATTGCCGGCGTCGAACTCGGCCACGACAGCTATTCGAATCAGGCCTACACACGTAACAACCTGCCTGTCGTGACGATGGTCAACCCGGTGGCCCTGTCGTCCACGCCCGGCGTCACCACCACGACCGGCAACTACGCGGACTCGGGCTCCAACGAGATCGGTGCGTATATCAACGACACGGTGTCGCTCGGCGAGCACTGGAAGGTGGTGGGCGGTGTGCGCTGGGATCGCTTCCAGGCGCAGATCCACAACACGATCAGCTTGCCGTCGTACGCCAGCCAGACCAACTTCTTCACCAGCGTGCGCGCGGGTGTGATCTATCAGCCGAGCAACTGGCAATCGTATTACGTGTCTTACGGGACTTCTTTCGATCCCTCACTTGAGGCCCTGACTGTCACGAACCTCACGCAAAATCTCGCTCCGGAATCCACACGGTCGTATGAAGTGGGCGGCAAATGGGATTTGCTCGGCGACAATCTGTCGGTGACGTCGGCGTTCTTCCGCGAAGAAATGACCAACGCGCGAACCCAGGTGTCGCCAACCGAATACGAGCTGGATGGCGATATACGCGTCGATGGCTTCCAGGCAGGGGTGACGGGTCATATCACCGACAAGTGGCAGATTTATGGTGGCTACACCTATATGGACGCCATCATCCTGAGCGCGGCCGATGGTACCCAGGGTCACGTGCCGGCCAACACGCCGCGCAACACGCTGACGCTCTGGACCACGTACGCCTTCACGCCGCATTGGGAAATCGGCGGCGGTCCGAGCTATATGTCAGCGCGTTATGCGTCGAACACCAACTACGTGGAAGTCGGCGGCTATACCCGTTGGGATGCGACGGCGGCCTATCACGCGAAGAAGTACGACGTACGGCTCAACCTGCTGAACCTGACCAACAAGTCGTACTACGACGCGTTGATTCCGTCGGATGGCGGCCGCTCGGTGCCGGGTATTGGCCGGGCCTTGCTGGCAACCGTCGATTACCGGTTCTGATTTACGCGGCCTTACTCACGCCAGGTGGCCGCACCTGATTAACGTTTTACTGGTGCGTGCTCGCCTGACGAAGGGGCAGCCCGTGAAAGGATGAATGGATGCTGTTGCAGATTCCGAATGTGCTCAACGAGGAGCAACTGCGCTTCGTGCGCGAGCGGCTCGATACGGCGGGCAATGCCTGGGTCGACGGCCGTGCGACCGCCGGCTACCAGGGCGCGCCGGTCAAGAATAACCAGCAGATCGAGCAGTTCTCGCCGCTCGCGCGGGAGCTGGGCGATGTGATCCTCGCCGCGCTCGAACGGCATCCGCTATTCATCAGCGCGGTGTTGCCGAACCAGGTTTATCCGCCGCTTTTCAACCGTTACGAAGGCGGTATGGAGTTCGGCAGTCACGTGGATGGCGCCGTCCGGCTCCTGCCGAATGGCGCCAAAGTCCGCACGGATGTCTCGATGACGCTGTTTATCTCGGGCCCTGACGAATACGACGGCGGCGAACTGATTATCGAGGACACCTATGGCACGCAGCAGGTAAAGCTGCCGGCGGGCGACATGATCGTGTATCCGGCTAGCAGCCTGCACCGGATCACGCCCGTCACCCGCGGCGCCCGGCTCGCGAGCTTTTTCTGGGCGCAAAGCCTCGTGCGCAGCGATACGCAGCGCGCGGTGCTGTTCGATATGGACACGGCGATCCAGCGTCTGAATTCGACCCAGGCTGACGAAGCGGCTCGCCGCAGCCTCGTTGGTTGCTATCACAACCTGTTGCGGCTATGGAGTGAAACGTGAGTGCACCTGTTACAGACGAACTGGACCTCGGCGTGAGGCCACAATCAGGCGCAGCAGGCGCGGGCACCTTGCCCTCCCAGAGCGGGCGGCGTGTCGAGCCGGCCCGGAAGCCTAAAAGCGCGCGACGCATCACGTTCATCAAGTGGCTGCGCAAGGTGCACGGCTGGATTGGTTTATGGGGTGCGGCGCTCGGCCTGCTGTTCGGCACTACCGGGTTCCTGCTCAATCACCGTGGCGGGCCGCTGCGGGTCTCCACAGGTGAGCCGGTGGTCTCCACTGTGCAAGTGCCGTTGCCACAACCGGCGCCTGAAACGCCGCGCGAACTGGCAAAGTGGCTCAAGCAGGAACTGAAACTACAGGGCAAGCCGGGGCGCATGCAGAACGAGCCGGAGCACCAGGTGGCGTGGGGCGATCGCAGCATGACCCAGCCGGAGCACTGGCAAATCAGCTTCGGTTCGCCGCGGGAAAACACCTCCGCCGAGTACTGGGTGGGCAACGACTACGTCACCGTCAAGCGCAGCGAAAACTCGTTCCTCGCAACCCTCACTAACCTGCACAAGGGAGTGGGCATGAGTATCGGCTGGGTGCTGGTGGTCGATACGCTGGCCGGCAGCATCATCCTGCTCTCGTTGACGGGCGTGTTGCTATGGTCGGAGCTGAACCGGCGCAAGACGATCGGCGCGGTTCTCGTGATCGGCTCCATCGTTGCGGCGCTGTGTGTGGGGCTCGGCTGAGCCGGATGCCTACTTTGCAGGTTCTCCTGAAGGCGTAGAGGGGCCCGGATAACACGCGGCCCCTTGTTTTTTCATTGCTTTTGCACGCGACGCGCTAAAATTGCCGTCCTTTCAACGCATCTTCGGGCCGGATAGCCGGCGTTCCACTCTTGAGCGTGCAAAAGATACTGATCGTGAGAGTGTCGTCGCTGGGCGACGTCGTTCACAACATGCCGGTGATTGCGGACATCCTCCGCCGGCATCCCGAAGCGCAAATCGACTGGCTGGTCGAAGAGAGCTTCGTGGGGCTGGTGCAGCTCGTGAACGGCGTACATCGGGCGATCCCGGTATCGCTGCGCCGCTGGCGCAAGCGGCTGCTGTCGCTCGCCAACTGGCGCGAGATCGGGACGTTTCGCCGCGCGCTCGCGGCGGAGAAGTACGACCTGGTGATCGACTGCCAGGGGCTCATCAAGACCGCGTGGGTTGCGCGAATGGCGCGTGGGCCGGTGGTGGGCCTCGCCAACCGGACCGATGGCGCGGGCTACGAATGGCCCGTGCGTTTCTTCTACGACAAGCGCGTGCCGATCGAGCCGCGCACCCATGTCGTGGAGCGCACGCGTCAACTGGTGGCCGCCGCGCTGGACGCGCCCAAACCCGAACCTACCGACGAGATCGACTTCGGCCTCGACACCGGCCGCGCGGCGCTGGCGCTGTCGCAAGCTGATCTGAACCTTCCTGTGCCTTACGTAGTGTTCGTGCATGCCACCTCGCGCGCTGACAAGCAATGGCCCGATACTGCCTGGATCGAGCTGGGCCAGTCGCTGGTGCGGCGCGGTGCGTCGATCGTGTTGCCGTGGGGCAGTGAAGAAGAGCGCGCCACCAGCGAGCGTCT
>NZ_JBAURZ010000401.1:0-4385 GCF_049581445.1 Paraburkholderia sp.
ATGGACGACCCGACCTCCGCCGCGCTGCTCAACATCTCGAACCTTGACGCGACGACGAAACAGCGGATGCCAACGATAATTGACTTCAACTTCTTGCCCGATATGGGCAGAATGATCGGGAACTGGCCATCGGCAGGGCTAACTGGCTGTTCGCCGGCTCGCTACGGGCAGGCCAGCGCGCTGCTGCCATCATGAGCCTGATACGCTCGGCCCAACTTAACGGGCACGACCCGCATGCCTATCTGAAGGACATCCTCACGCGATTGCCGACCCACAGGGCCAACGACATCGCGGCATTGCTACCACACCGCTGGCAGCCAACTGTGATCGTCGGCTAGCCCAATCCGTCAAGATGGGTTTGCTGCGCGCTTACCTTTTACGACGGCATCCTCGTTTTCGACCCATGTCTGGCCGAAAAGCTTCTGCATGTTGCGCGTGGCGGTAAGGTGCGCCACGGCAAGTCCTCGCATTTGCCAGATTCGCTCCGAGCGAACCATTGCCGGGATCATCCACCGTACCGCGAGATCGGTATGGGTCGTGGATTCCTGTATCACCGCTTGCACCGCTCGCGAGAAGACGTGATGCATATTTTTGGGGGCGAACACGACATTTGTGTCCAGCATGACGTGAACCACGTGCTCTTTGTGTCCAGCCATCGCGCGTCCCGGTAGATTGAAGAAGGGTTGTGATTGCGCTCATGCCCTAGGCAAGGTACCTAGGCTTTTGCCGAAGCCTACATGACCGCGAGTACAGTGAAAGTACAGTTTGGGTGGGCTTGGCCGGCCTTGAATGACCTTGTTTAGCCTTGGTTTTGCAGTTTGCGAGTTGCGTAAGGCATTGATTTATAATGGATTATGGCGCGCGGGTAAAACTCCGAAGGCAGGGGTTGCTGGTTCGATCCCAGCCGGGCGCACCATATCTGGTGGGGCTTTCAGCCCGATTCCAATTTGTGGCGTTTCGCTACAGATGTCGTAAACGACATCTGCAGGTCGTACGAGCGGCAACGGAAAGTCCCGCGCTAGACTCTTCTCTCGCTTTGTCCACGATTTGGACTAGTCGCCATCCTTCCACTGCCAAGCCTTGAGAAGTGTATGCCGGTCTGAGCATGCGCTTTGCGTTGGGCGCTTTGAACCTCCGAGCGTCCTCCAATCCTAGTCTTCCCCTGCATTCGCTCGACTACTCGCCTTCGCGAAGGATAAACGCCCGCTTGAAAAAGTGCATTGTGTTCGCGCAGATATATCTGGTCGAAGGTCGCCGTTGCCCGGTTGCGAGCAGAATAAACCAGTTCGCGGCCATGTCTGACCAAGAATCCATGGTGCTGAGGGAATTTCTTTCGTAGATATTTCATCGAAACCCCAATGGTTTGTGCCGCCTCTGTCGCATTCGTCGCGTGACCGCTATGAATCAATGTATCTAGTTCTGCACGAAGGTCCTCCCTCGGCCGCAGGGCTCCTCTCCTACAGTGCTTAATCAACCGACGGCGATGGCCGTGTGGCGCCGGCCGTAGCGAAAGCATTACCCTATTTCCAAGCAAGATGTCTGCAATCGCGCAGCCGCAGCCGCAGCAGTAAGCCGTCAGCATCAGGCGCGGGAAACTCATCCGCACCTTTCCATTCACCCAGCCGTGCATCTGTGATTTGCTCACACCGAGATGTGCGGCAAAGTGAGCGGCCGTGCCTTGGAAGAGTACATCGATGGCATGGATGAGAAACGCAGACTGAGAGGAGGCCGAATAGCCTACGTCAGCGAACGCGACAGCATCGTCGAGAAGCTCTGCAATAAGGCGAGAGCTTTCAACCTCGAAGTCTGATGCAGGCGTGTGCTTGGCCTCTTTCGTTACTTTGCGCGGCGTTTCAGCCTCGTGGGAGGACGTATTGCCCTCGCCGTTAGAGACGGTCAGCGGTTTTGCCCGAGAACGGTTTAGGAGTTGCAACCGATGCAATGGGCACGCTTTCACCGCAGCAATGCTCCACAGTAATCGGTCGTAACGCTCGCGTTCTGCCAGCGCGTCGTCCTCATGGCAACCGGGGCAAAAGCGCTGCTTGTCAGATAGCAGCACAAAGGCGGAGACTAGATTTCTCAACGGCAATAGCGTACAAACCTGCAGGTTATTGCGGTGAGTGAGGTAATTCAGAATATGGGTCCACGGATTCGACTGTTCTGTGAGGCTCGAGACGTTGACGTTATAGTCCGCTCTTCCAATATCACGGGTCATCCTAGCGCTTTGGACTCCTAAAAGCATCTGTGCTGCTGGTCCGATAATCGTACTGGTGAGGGTCCCGCGCGTCATGCCATGGGCTTCACACAACCGAGTAATGTAGCTTCCAAGGCTCTCGCGGTCTTCTCCTGAGCATCCATATGGCGCGAGACTGAACAGTATTGACCGCGGCGGGGCGTCCTCGGGCCAGCCGCCGGGTAACCTGCTGCGAAAGGGAATTGTCATTGCCATAGCCCTCGCTGATTGTCGCCATGAGGCTTTCCGCTCATCCTTCGCGCTTGAGGCCCAGCGCCGACGCCACCGCCTCCAGCCAGCCGCGTCCGAAATCGCAATCCGGCTCGAGGTAGCTACCTTCGGCCCATTCATTCCATGCATTGATGAAGACCAGCTCGCCTGCGCGGCTGGGCGCCTTCTGCTGATGCACGACCAGCTGGCGCAGCCAGCGCCGTAGCTTCGCTGGCGTGGCGCCATGGAAGGCGTTTGCGCGCAGCAGCCTGCGCGCGGTGTTGTCCCACCCCGCCATGACCGCCGGGTGCGTATTCGCTGGATTTTCCGCACGCAGCGCGCCCATGACCTGCACGACGGTCTCGTAGTCGAACAGGTGGCCCTCGAAATTGGGCGCGAGGTCGTTCACGTGATCGCTGATTTTGATGCTCGGCACCCGATGCGGTGGAAAATCGACATAGTGATCGACGCCGAGATCGCCCGGATTATCCGGATAAATTGCGCCTTCCTCGATGAACGTCCGGTTGATGCAAAGATACACGTCCCCCACGCCGAGTTTCCTCAACTTGCCGCGCAGCATCCGCACGGCCGCGAGGCGATCAGGAATATGCAGGAAGCGATAGATCAGCAGAATCGGCTTGCCGTGAAACCGGAAATACCGCGGGTCGCGCAGCACGGGCGCGATGTCAGTCGCGAATTTTTCCACCCAGCCCGCGCCGTAGGTTTGCGGCATCAGCACCTCGCGGTTGCCGCCGTCCCAGTTTCTCGACCACGGCTCGTTGGCCCAGCAGATCATGAACGGGAAATCCGGCTTGCCGCTCGCGAGCACTTCGTCCAACGGGCGATGCAGCACGCGCTGGCCGTCGAACCAGTAGTAGTAGTAGCAAAACGCCGACACGCCGTACTGGCGGGCGAGCGCCACCTGACGCTCGCGCACCTCCGGCAGGCGCAGGTCGTAAAACCCCAGATCGGCGGGCAGACGCGGCTGCCGATGATGCCGGAACAGCGGCTTCGCGCGCGTGACGTTCGTCCACTCCGTGAAGCCCTGCCCCCACCATTTGTCGTTTTCCTCGGTCGGGTGATATTGCGGCAGATAGTACGCAATGGTCTGGAGCGCCGACGGCTCTGTCGCGCACGCAGGCGCCGCCTCAGGCGACGAGCCGGCCTCGGGCAGATCGGACAGCGCGTCGATTCTCATGTACGC
This sequence comes from Paraburkholderia sp., assembly GCF_049581445.1. Classification (GTDB taxonomy): domain Bacteria; phylum Pseudomonadota; class Gammaproteobacteria; order Burkholderiales; family Burkholderiaceae; genus Paraburkholderia. Next base: position 3,648 of record NZ_JBAURZ010000401.1, read on the forward strand.
GTCGCCGCAGGCAAGACCGATCAACCGCTCGACCGCTTCGCCGGTCGTGGCGTTCTGCGCCGACAGCGCTGGATCGAACGCAGCAGGCGTGAGCTTGAGCGCTGCGATCGAGCGCAGCGGAAACGGTCTGAGCCAATACACGGGCCCGCCGGGGAACACGGCGGTCTTCGACTTCCGGTCGAGGCCCACACGCGCGCCTAAACTGAAAGCGTGCTGACGCGCCTCACCCCAGTGCGCCTCCTGCCCGCCGTACTTGTGTCCCGGCGCGACGACGATACCCAGATCGGGGTCGGCGTCGAACGCCCTCACGATCTTCTCGAGCGCGCCGTCCGCGCCCAATCCGCCAGCTTGCAGCGCGGCGCGCAAATCGTCCAGCGACTGCTCAGCCTGGGTATCCGGCACGCGCACCTTGCAGATCAGGTCGTACTCGAAAAGCAAACCGTCGTTCAGCAAGGTCAGCAGCAACGGCATGTCGCTGTCGCTGTCGCGGTACGCGAGGCGCAGCACGCGCGCCGCGGGGAACGACGCGGCAATGGCCGCCTCCGTGTCGGACGGCGCTTCCTGCGCGAGACCGACGAACAGGTCGAACGGCAGGGCAACGCCAGCCAATACATCCTTCACCACGGCCCATGCCGCGCCGTCGCCGAGATACAAAACGAACGCGAGACGGCCAGTTCTCGGCATCATGCGGAACCCGAACAGGTCCGGCCAGGCCAGCACCGGCTCGGGGGCTGTGAC
>NZ_JBAURZ010000402.1:0-45127 GCF_049581445.1 Paraburkholderia sp.
CCCACCGCCTCCGCCGCTCATCATCACGCGGCTGATCGATCGCGCTCAGGCCCATGGCCTGCTGGATGCCGACGTGCAAAGGGCGGACGGCAAGGTCGTTGGCCGTGCAGTGGATATGGTCGCGAACGCGGCTGGCAAACCCATCGAAATGGTCGTGAATCTGCAGGGCTTCCTCGGCGTGGGCGATCGCAAGGTCAACTTCCCGTGGAACCTGTTCCGCTTCACACCGAACGCCAAGGGCGCGACCATCACGCTGAACCTCGCACCGGGACAGTCGGTGCCCGCCGACCGCTCGAAGACCGTCGCGGCCGACACCGCCACCGCCACGCAACTGCCGATGCTCGACGCCACCGTCGAGCGGTCCAATGGAGCGAAAGTGGGCCGCGTGGTCGACGTGCTGATCGACGCGAATGCTCAGCCGCAAGCCGTGGTGCTGGACGTGAGCAGCCTGGTCAGTACCGAGCGGCGCACGATCGCCGCGAACTGGTCGGCGTTGCGCTTCGGCACCCGCGATAAACAGCTCTATCCATTGATGGATCTGAGCGACGCACAGATTGCGGCGTCGCCGTTGTACGCGGCGGGTCAGCCGATTCGCGCCGTCTCGCCAGCTCCACCACCTGCACCAGCGCCGGCAGCGGCGAGCCCGTCGTCTAACGCAGCTGCGGCGTCGAACGCCAGGGCGGCCCGATGACAGGCCGGCTTATGGTTAACGCACGCAGCCTGCGCGCGCTCGACTGGATGAATTTTTTCGTGGCCAATGTGCAGACTGGCTTCGGACCTTTCATCGCGTCGTACCTCGCGTCGCACAAGTGGACCCAGGGCGAGATCGGCATGGCGCTCTCGGTGGGCACCATCAGCGCGATGGTGAGCCAGGTGCCGGCAGGCGCCGCCGTCGATGCCATGCGCAACAAGAAAGGCGCGGCGGCATGGGCGATTATTGCGATCATCCTGAGCGCGGTGCTGCTCGCCAGCAGCCCAACCGTGCTGCCGGTGATCGCCGCCGAGGTCTTTCACGGCTTCGCCAGTTGCATGCTGGTGCCAGCGATGGCCGCGATCTCGTTTGCACTGGTTGGACGCCAGAATCTCGGCGACCGGCTGGGCCGCAATGCCCGTTGGGCGTCGATTGGCAGCGCGGTCGCAGCCGGTCTGATGGGACTGTTCGGCGAGTACTTCTCGTCACGCGCGGTATTCTGGCTCACCGCCGGTCTCGCGATGCCCGCGCTCGTCGCGCTCAGCATGGTCCAGAATACCGGCACGGTCAGCCCGATGCCGCAGGCCGCGCCCGAACCGGATGCAAAAGAGAAGCGCGAGAGTTTGATCGAACTGCTGCGCGACAAGCGGATGCTGACCTTTGCCGCCTGTATCGTGCTGTTCCACTTGTCGAACGCGGCCATGCTCAACCTTGCCGCAGGCGAAGTGACGGCGGGCATGGGCGACAACGTGCAGCTCGTGATCGCGGCTTGCATCATCGTGCCGCAAGCAATCGTCGCGATGATGTCGCCGTGGGTAGGCCGCTCGGCGCAACGCTGGGGACGCCGCCCCATTCTGCTGTTCGGCTTTTCTGCGCTGCCGGTTCGTGCATTGCTGTTTGCAGGCGTGAGCAGCCCTTACCTGCTGGTGCCGGTGCAGATGCTCGACGGTTTGAGCGCTGCGGTGTTCGGCGTGATGTTGCCGCTGATCGCGGCGGACGTCGCCGGCGGCAAGGGACGCTACAACTTGTGTATCGGGCTCTTTGGACTCGCGGCGGGCATCGGCGCGACCTTGAGTACGGCGGCAGCGGGCTTTATCGCGGATCGCTTCGGCAACACGACGAGCTTCTTTGGCCTTGCGGCGGCCGGGGCGTTGGCCGTGCTGCTGGTATGGGCGGCCATGCCGGAAACGCGCGAGAGCGGCACGGAGCAACCGGCGCAGGGTGTACCGGAGGTGCATTAGCGGCTTGTGACGAGCGGGCTGCGCTCAATCCAGAAACTCCGCTGCCCGCTGCCGCAACATCGCGCCAAAGTCGTCGAGCCAGCCAATCGACAGGCGCCAGCTTTGCCAATACAGGTCGACGTCGAGTGGCCTGGACGGCGCCATGTCGACGAGTTCACCCCGTTCGAGGTGCTCCACAATCATGCGCTCCGGACAGGTCCCCCACCCCATTCCCGTGGCGCACACGCGTAAAAACCCCGCGACGTGCGGAATCCAGTGCAGCGGCGGATCGAGTTCTGCACGCGTGATGCGGCGCATGAAGCGCTTTTGCAACTGATCCTTCGGATTGAATTCGACGCAGGGCGCATGCCGCAACGATTCACGCGTGACGCCCTGCGAGAAATGACGCGCGAAAAATTCGGGAGAACAAACCGCGCGGTAACGCATGCGGCCCAGACGCGTTGAGCGGCAGCCCTGCACCGGCTCCGCTTGTGTTGTCACCGCACCCTGCACACTGCCGTCGCGAATCCGTTGGGCGGTGTGATCCTGATCGTCAATCACCAGATCGAGCAGCATCTCCCGCTCCACGCAAAAACCCGCGACTGCATCAATAAACCACGTTCCCACGCTGTCATCATTGACCGCCACCCGCAGCGTCGGCCACGCTTCAACCAGCGCGCCCGGCAGCGCGGGCAAACGCCCGCTCAATTCGGATTCGAGCAATTGCACCCGTTCGGTGTGGCGGCACAAGAGTGCGCCAGAGGAGGTTGCCACGCACGGCTGGCCGCGTTTCACGAGCACACTGCCGACCCGCTCCTCCAGCAATTTGACGCGCTGCGACACGGCCGAAGGCGTCACGTTCAGCTCGCTCGCCGCCCGGTCGAACGACCCGTGGCGCACCACAGCGGCGAGGGCATCGAGCAAGGCATAGTCCAGCATTAGCGTTCCTTAATCGGCATTAAGTAAATTAGCTTCTCTTATGATCCGCATGACCGCAGACTAACGCCAATTCGTCTTACGCGTCTACTGGACTACTTATGGATTGGCTCGCTTTTTCCCATGGAGCGGCGCTGTGCGCGTCGCTGATCGTTACCATCGGCGCACAGAATGCGTATGTGCTGCGTCAGGGCATCATGCGCTCGCACGTCGGCAAGATCGTGCTGCTGTGCACGCTATCGGACTTCATCCTGATTGGCGCGGGCGTGGGCGGCGCATCGGTGCTGGTCGAACGCTATCCGGTGTTCGTCCATATGATGCTGTACGTCGGGCTCGCATACCTCGCATGGTTCGGCATTAATGCGCTGCGCCGTGCGTTGCGTCCCGGTCACGCCGTGCTGGACGTGGATGCCAACAGCAATCGCGACTCCGGAACACCCGCTGCCGCCGCTGCGCAACGCGCGCTGCCCATCATTCTGATGACGCTGGCTTTCACATGGCTCAACCCGCATGTCTATCTGGACACGTTTCTATTGATCGGCACCGCCGGCGCACGTGAGCCGGAAGGCAGCCGGGTGGCGTTTGCGGTTGGCGCCATGGCCGTGAGCGCGGTCTGGTTCGTCGCGTTGGGCTTTGGTGGCCGGGCGCTCGCGCCGCTGTTTCGCCGTGCGATGGCCTGGCGCGTGCTCGACGGCGCCATCGGCGGCATGGTGTTGCTGATGGCCGTGACGCAATTTCGCTAGCGGCTGGGGCAAGCACGGGGGTTTGCGGCCTTCCGCGTCCTGAACGTGCTGCAAGCGGGCTGAAGGAAGCCTCGAAGAAGCCTGGATGATGCCCGGATGAAGCCGTAGAATCAGGGCTTCCGGCCCGAATTTGGCCACTCGGATCTGGCCACCTTTTCGGCCCCGTGCTAAGCCACGCTTTCCGCTACCTGCCGCTTCTTATGGTCAATCCGACCCACTTCGATCTGCAGTCCCTGCGCGTCTTTCTGACGGTTGCTGAAACCGGGAGTCTGACACGCGCCGCCGAGCGCAGCCATATGACGCTCTCCGCGATCAGCAAACGCATCGCCGAACTCGAACGTGCCACCGATTGCACCTTGCTCGTGCGCCTGCCTCGTGGCGTCGAGTTAACGCCTGCGGGCCACGGCCTGCTGAATCACGCGATACAGGTACTCGATCACGTCAACCGGATGGCAAGCGAGATGAGCGACTTCGCCGTCGGCGTGCGCGGCCATGTGCGCGTGTGGGCCAACACGTCGTCGATCGTGCAGTTCCTGCCCACTGATCTGCAACGCTTTCTCGACGACAACCCCAGCGTCAAGATCACGCTCGAAGAACGCCAGAGCGGCGAAATCATCGAAGCGCTGGGCGACGGCCGTGCGGACCTCGGCATATTCGCCGACAACGTGCCCGCGCCGCTCGTCGACAAACGGGTCTATCGCCGGGATCAGCTGATTCTGCTGGTGCCCGCGAACCATACGCTCGCTGGCGCGACGCAGATTGCCTTCGCTGACACGCTTGACTACGACTATGTGGGCCTGAACGCCGGCAGTTCGTTGCTGTTACGCCTGATGGACGCCGCGCTCACCGCCGAGCGTCCGCTGCGGTTGCGCATCCAGGTGCGCAGTTTCGATGGGATTTGCCGGATGATCGAAGCGGGTCTCGGGATCGGTATTCTGCCCGTGGCCGCCGTGCGACCTGAGTTGCTGGCTGCGGGTTTGCGCGCCGTGCAATTGACCGACACATGGGCCGAGCGCACGTTATGGGTTGGCGCAAAGGACGCTCAGGCGCTGACGCCCGAAGCGGCGAAGCTGTTTGAGTTCATGTCGGGCGTGCCGCCGATAGAGTAACCCAGGGCTCGCTTAGTTAAGCCCTTGCCTCGGCGCCACCTCTATTGCCCCGTTTGCTGCGCGCTGAGCAGCGCCTTCACCAGGTCCGGTGAAACATAATGCGGCCCGTCGAACAGGTAGATCCGATAACCGTGATACGCCTGCAATTGCGGCATGAGTTCCGCAGCGCTCGCTGCGCGAAAGCCTCCACCCTGCGCGGGCCTGAAGGCTTCAGCGATGATTCTCACGCGATCCTTGCCAAGCCGTGCCGAAAGCGCATCGGCATAACCGCGCGCTGCCACCGGTCCTCGCGCATACACGCCACAGCCGTCCTGCAGAAACACACCGACATCATGCGGCAACCAGCTATCGAGCCACGCCGCCAGTGCCGGGCCACCAATGTTCGAGTTGTCGTAGACGCTGATCCATAGCGGTCGTGGCAGCGTCTCGAGCAAAGGCTTGAGCGCCGCGGCACCCTTCCACGTGGGGTCGACTTCAACCGGGAAATACCAGCCGTCGACATGCACAGGCGGACGCACTTCCGCCAGCTTGCGCGACTGCTTGACGAGTTGTGCGACCTGCGCGCGTGCCGAGCTCTCGTCGAAGCGACCCGCGAGGCCGACGATCACATTTCGGGCCCACGGTTCGTCTGCGATGCGGGTCCAGTCCGGCAGACGCCTTGCATCCGGCAGACCAGCTCCTTGCAGAAACGACGTATCGTCTACCGCCGTCCACTGCACCAGCAGATCACGCACGCCGAGTTTGTCCCAATCGCCGTGTGGATCGATATGATCCTCGTCCACCTGCCAGACCACGCCTTGCGCGAGCGATCCAGGCTCGGCCGTCTGCATTGAACAGCCGCAGAACAGCGCGGCGAGCATTGCCGCTGCGATCGTGCGTCGGCGCAGCGGTGAAGGCACGCGTGTTAGCGAGCCGCGTCGCGTCCGGTTGTGCTGCCCTGCGGCTGCACTACGACTTGAGATGAGCGTCACGATAATCCTGAGCAAGCTGGGTCCGATCGATCTTGAAGTTGACCGACACCGGCAGCACACGGCAGCCGAGCAACTCAGACGGAATCATATAGGAGGGCAACCGCGCGGCAAGCCGCGCCTTCCAGTCGTGCAGATGAGCGGGCAAGTGTGTCGCGTCGTCGCCGGTCTCGACGAATGCCACGATGCGCGCGACGGAGCCATCGGGCCGGCGTAACGGCACTGCGGCAGCCGCCGGCACACCTGGCAGCGCGCGCAGGGCTGCGTCGATTTCCAGCAGCTCGATACGGTATCCGCCCACCTTCACCTGATCGTCGATACGTCCGTGGCAAAACAGAAGACCCTGTGCATCAACACTGCCCAGATCGCCAGTGCGAAAAGCGCGCCGACCGTCGTGTGTGAACATACGAGTCGCGTTCAGGTCGTCGCGGTTCAGGTAACCGCGCATCACGTGCGGGCCGGCAATGCATAGTTCGCCGTCGTCGATGAACACCTGACTGTCACGCTTGGCCCGCCCAATCGGCAGACGAGGATGCTCCGCGAGGACGGCATCGTCGACGACGATCCATGTCGTCGCCACCGTGGCTTCGGTTGGGCCGTATGTGTTGATGATCCGCGCGGCCGGGAAGCGTTGACGTAGCTGCCTCGATAGCGCAGCCGGTAACACTTCGCCGCAGAACAAAAACGTGCGCAAGCTCTTGAGGCCTTGCTCCGAAAACTGCGGATTAAGCAACTGCTGCTGCGCGAACGAAGGCGTTGAGACCCACGTCGTGACCTGATGGGTAGCCAGCGTATCGAGCAGTGCCGCGCCTTGCGAGCATAAGGTGCGCGACGCGAGGACGATCGTCCCGCCGAGGGCGAGCGTGCCAAACACCTCGTACATGGACAGATCGAAACTGAACGGCGCCTGATTCAGAAATACCGGCGCGGTGCCGAGCGCGAAGTCGGCTGACATCCAGTCCACCAGCGCCTGCACGCTTTCGCGGCCGATTTGCACGCCTTTAGGCGTGCCGGTCGTGCCTGAGGTGAACAGCACATAGGCGAGGCCAGTTTCGCGCAGCGGAGTTGCTGTGGTGGACTCGGGAGGTACCCCCACCTTCGCCGCCGCTTCCCCGTTAGTTCGAAACGCAGCAAAGCGTTCGGCGCTCGCGTCGTAGTACATCGTTGCGCCCAGTTCGTCCGCAATGCGCCGCATGCGTTCGTCGGGGTAGATCGTATCAAGCGGCACGAACGGCGCGCCCAATAACAGCGCACCCGCCATCGCTACGAAGAACGAAGCTTCCTTGTGGCCGCGCAGGATCACCGGCACGTCGGCGGCGAACCCGTGAGCGCGCGCCGACTCGCACCACGCGTCAGCTTCCGCTGCCAGTTCTGACCAGCGTAACGAGCGATCCGCACCGATCACAGCCCACGCATCCGCGGCCACATCGGTTTCGACGAAGCGGTTCTCAGCGAGATCGAAACGCATGGTTCTGTTAGCGATGTGCGGCGATAAACGCGCTCAGTGCGTCCACCGAGACCAGGTGCTCCGCAATCTCGGTCGGAGGAATGCGCACGCGGAATTGCATCTCGACGCCCATCACGATCTCAACAGCCAGCACCGAGTCGACCAGACCGGTTTCGAGAAGCGGCGTATCGCCATCCACGGGACGCAGCACGATGGCTTCCACCAGCGCTGCCACCTCGGCATGTAACGTATCGGTTTGTGTCATTGAGTGATCCTTCTGCAAGCTTCGTTCTGCCAATCAGAACTGGAAATAGAGGAAACGCACTTCACCGTGCAACTGGGCGAGGCCGAACAGCAGCACAGCGACCATCGCCGCGCTCCAACCCAGTGACGGTCGCCACGTCAATACCGCCCCCGCCCGCTCGGCACTGCGTTCAAGCGCCGGCGAGAAACGGCCCATCAGTTGATGCGAGTTCGGCATGCACCAGACAATCGCCAGCAGCGCGACAATCTGCAGTGCGAGCGTCGAACGGCCCGCAACCAGGCGTAACCAGGAGAGCGCATCCATATTGACGACGCCCCATGCCGGCCAGTCTAGCGATTCGATGCCGCGCATGCCGGCCATGCCCTGCAGCAACGCGACGGCATCGCTGACACCGTGGGCGCGGAAAAATACGAACGCGACAAGAGCCGCGACGAAGGTGAGCAACACGCTCGCTGCGTGACGCAACGCTGCCAACCAAGGGGACCTGGTCACGTCCACGTTAAGCGCGTCACGCGGCGCAGCCACGGCAGGCTTGAGCCTGGCGGTTCCGGTTCCTCCGGTAGCCTTCTGCGCCCGCATCCCGCTCCACGCTCGCCACGCATGATTCACCGTCAAATAGGCAGCGTGCAGGAGTCCGTAAATAAAATACTGCAGTCCTGCGCCGTGCCAGATTCCGGCAAGCGCCATCGTGTAGAACGTCGGCACCGCCACCGTCGACGCAAACCCGCTCGCCGAGTGCTGCGCGAGCCGCCCGATCGGCAATCCGCGAAACGCCCGGCTGCGGTTGATGCGCATCGCCAGCGGGTAATACAGATAAGCGGTCAGGTAACGCGTGAGCGTCATGTGCCAGCGCTGCCAGAAATCGATGATGCTCGCTGCCTTGAACGGCGAGTTGAAGTTCAGCGGGAAGCGCACGCCGAACATCTTCGCGAGCCCCACGGCCATATCCGAATAGCCGGAGAAGTCGAAGTACAGTTGCAGCCCGTACGCGAGACACGTACCCCACGCTGCCAGCCACTGCAGATCGTGCGGCGCGGCAAAACCCGCATCGGCATACGGCGCAATGGTGTCTGCCAGCAGCACCTTCTTGGCGAGGCCAATTGTGAATAGCGCCGCGCCAATCGACAGGTTCTCCGCCCGCAGCCGGTAGGTGGCAGCCTGCGCGAACTGAGTCATCATTTCCTTGTGATGCAGGATCGGCCCGGCGATCAGATGCGGAAAAAACGTCACGAACTGCACGTAGCCAAGCGGATCGCGTTCCTTGACGATGCCCGCGTTACAGTCGAGCAGATAGCCAATCTGCGTGAACGTGAAGAACGACACGCCAAGCGGCAGCACCACTTCCTGCATGCCGCGTGCGAGCCATTCCGCTGGCACGACACCGGTTGCGTGGACAAGAGCAGCGAGCAACGTCGCGAGATACTTGTACCGCACCAGCAATGCCAGATCGGCAGCGATAGCCAGTCCCAGCCACCAGCGGCGGCGCGCGGACTGCATCGGGGCCGCGACGATCAGGCAACTCATCGCGTAGTTGAAGACGATCGACCCCGCCAGCAGGCCGACGAAGGTCGGATTCCACCAGCCGTAGAATACGATCGATGCGCCACACAGCCATGCTGCCGCCGCACGCGGCAAACGCATGCCAAGCAGGTAGTAACCAGCCAGTGCGAGCGGCAGGAACAGCGTCAGAAAGATGAACGAATTGAATAGCATGGTCAGCGTGCCCCCTCAAGCGGCATCGACAGTGCATCCTCCGACATCTCCCAGATCACCACGCGCAGACTATGCGGCCAGTTTGCGCGGTCGTGCCAGATCGACTGCAACGCGCGGTCGAACTGGCCGTCGTCGAGGCTCACATTCCAGACCTCCTGTCCAAGCCGCTCGCCGAGGCGCTCGGCAAACGCACTGCGGCGCGAGAACGAACTCCCCGCCAGCAGCACTTGCGCAGCCGGTCCCGCATCGAGCAGCCCACCGCTGTGCTGTGCCTGCAGCGTCTCGTTTGCCACGATATCCGGCGCAGGACGCCACGCGTCGGGCACGTCCGCGAGTCCCGCAAGCGTGAGAAGATCACCGATACGCGGCGCGGCGGGTTCGGTGGCGTGTTTAAAGCGCGCGTCGCCTGCCGCGCCAAGCAGCGGCAACACGGCAGCGCCCACGACCTGTGCCGCGGCCTGTGCCCCGCGTGCGTTCCAATGCACGTCGGTGCGGAAAAAAGCTGGACGTGCGGCCTGTAACGCCGGCAGCAGATCGACGCGAGCGACTCCGCTCTGGTCCAATGCACGCTGCCAGACGGCGAGACGCTGCGTCATCCGCGCGTCCTGATTCAGCCCGCACAGAGCTTCTGTTTCGACGCGCGATTTGTCAGGCACCGTCACGACCACCAGCCGTATGCCCGAGGCCCGCAATGCATCTGCGTAGTGGTGTAACGAGGCAATGCGAGCGTCGGTCAGCACGTCGCTGCCGTCGGCACGCGCAGGCGTTTCCTGACCAGCCTGAACCGGGGCATGCAGACCGTCGGCATAAAACAGCCAGCCGGGACAGCCTTCCCGAACCTGTCGTCCGAGATCGCCGAACACGCGATAGCGCACCGCATCCTGCCAGCGATGCAGCGCAGGCGCATACGGCACATCGATCGCACGGTCCATGCTGTGCCCAAGACTGCCGTCGCGCCAGCCATGCAGATCGAACGGCTTGCCGTCGCGAGCCTGGGTTACGAGTGAAGTCACTGCCGCCAGGCAGCCCATCGCTAGCAAGAACGCGACCAGCCATGCGAGCCGTCGATGTCCGCGCGACAGCGCCTGCACCGACAGCACATTGTTGGCGGGTGCGGTGACGCCAGCGCCACCGGCCGCCTTGCGTCCGACCGACTCGCTCATCCGCCCGTCACCTTCGTGACCCGCGCGAGCCATGCATCGTCCGCCATCACGGACGACGCATCCCACATCCCCGACGCGCTGGGCAGATTCATCATCTGCCCTTCGTTGAACTGCCACACCAGCGCCTGCGGCGGATGCGCCGCAAAATCAGGCCCTTCCAGATAATTGAGCAGCGTCTTCCACGGACCCGTGTCACCAAAGGTCCAGGTCAGGCCCACTTGCCGCTCCAGCAAGTTCGACAGCTTTTGCGGAAAGCCCAGATACGGCTGAACCATGCTATTGCCGACCACCTGCACGAGCGGCGGCGCGCTATCCAGCAGCGCTGTCGCAGGTACGACCGTACGGATCACGAAATGATCCTTGCCGATGGCTTTCTTGCGATCGGGTGGCAACAGTTCGGCGAGGTCGCCGTAATGCACTTCAGTGTTCCATACGCCGAGCTTTTCACCTTCGCCCGGCGCGCCTTTGGTTACACCCACCTTGATAAATTGTGCCGCCGCGCGGGTCGCGAAGGCCTCCGCCGAATGGGCAGTCCAGTGATAGTCGGCGCGAAGGAAGGCGTGCTGGTCGGTGGCGAGCGTGGCGAGCGCGGCGTCGCCATCGATGATCGGCAAGCCAATCGACTGCCCGTGCGCACGGATTGCCGCATACCGCTCCTGCACGGCGTCCGACAGCGTCGTACCGTCCGGCAGGTTGGCCGCAGCGGAGCGCGCCTTCAGCGGGGCAATCATGACAAGGCAGCGAATACCGCGCGCTTCCAGCTTTTGCGTCGCAAGGTGGATCAGATCGAGCGCCTTGAGACAATTGGGCATCGCATCAACGGTGAGGCTTTCCCAGCCGGGATAGAGCCAGCGGTTGCGGCCTTCAATGACACTCGTTGTCGAGGCAGCGCGCGCGTTGCGCGGCAGCCACGCGAGTGTCGGCGCGAGCGTGGCCGCGCCGAGCGCGAGCAGCACGCGCCGGCGGCCGCGATTGACCGGCGCGGCGAGAGAGGATATTCGGCGGCAAGAACGAATTAGGTCGGTCATTGCGATATTTTTTATTAGTTAAACAAAGCAGTACACGGCCTCGATACCGTGCATCACGACATCAGCGCGTCAATCAATGCGCCGTTGGCGGCCATGCGAGTGCATCGCGTACACCGATGAGTTCGGGCTTCGCGGCGTCACCCGTCAAAAACAGGCTGTAGCTGTCACCGGCCGCGAGCGGCGGCAGGGTAAGCGGTGCGCTTTTAGCCGTGCCGCACTGCCCTACCAGCGTCGCGCTGACCGGGTTGATGGCGCGCGAAGTCTGCGCTCCCGTGCCCACCTGATCGAATACAGTGGGACCATCGCCGCCGAGGCTGATCTTCGCGCTGCAACCCGGCGTGAAATTGAACGCATGCAGGGTCGCCTTCAGGCCATCAACGTGCCCGTAACGTCCGCTGACGCGGGTTGCGTGCCAACCCTTCGAATCGTGTGCGAGCGCGATGGTGAGCGCATCGCCGTTGGCGGCAACGCCGTCCAGCGGCAGCGCGTGACCGTCAATCGTGACCCGCACCGGCGTGCCCTGAGTCAGCACGCTAAAGCGCGTGTCCGCGCCCGGCGCCAGCGTTTGCGCGGCCACGCTACCGCTCAGCGCGACCTGCGCGGATTGAGCCGACACGTTGAGCACGCGCAGGTAAGCGGCGTTGGCAGGAGGTTGCGGAGCATAGAGGCTCGCGACGTCATCAGCGGCCGCGCAGGCAATGCCTGGCAACGCCATCACGAGCGCAGCCCCGGCAATCACTTTTACCACCTGGGCCTGCAAGAACATTTTCTTCTTCATCTCAGTCCTCCTGGTTCGATACACCCTCGGTCAATACGCGTGCCTCAATACTCCCGCTTCAATACGAGTAGATCGCGCCGAAGAACACGCCGCGTCCGCGGTCGTCCCCGGCAATCCTCAAGCGGTATTGGACCGACAGATCGACATACGAACGCGGCGCGTCATACTTGCTGTCGCGGAACCAATAGCGGGTCGACACACCAACGCCAGCGCCGAAGGGGATGCTGTGGTCGACGGTCGAGTCGTAGTCCGCGCCGATCACTGCGTACGGGAAAACAGTCCAGCGCGGGCTGAAACGATCCAGCCGGTAGGTGCGGCCCAGTTCGATCGTGCTCGTGCCGTAGGTCGACTCCCTGTTCAGGTAATAGCCGCCTTCCGCGTAGATCTGCGCGGTCCACCATGACGGCACATCGATGCGCCGTTCAGTTCCATAGCCGCCCGAATACGCGAGCCGCGCCAGCCAGTCCGGATTCACCTGATCGCCGATCGGGATGATGCGTTCGAACGCGAAAATCGCATCGATATCGGCGAACGGCTTCACCCGTGCGCCAACCGCAGCCTGCAACGTATCCACGCCGCTCGGCTGGTCATCCTTGACACCAAAGCTTTCGTAGGCGCGCGCATAGACTTCGAACATCCGGTCACCCAGACTTCCGAAGGGCCGCCAGTACGCTTCGGCGCCCGCCTGCCAGTTGTTGGAGACGCCCGGCGTGGGCGTGGATGCGAAGCCCGGCTGCATGCCCGCGCCGCGATAGTTGAGCGAGGTGTCGAAGCCCCAGTTGCGAGTGACGTCGGCGTGCGCGCTGCGCATTTCGTACAACTGAGCGGGCGTCGCCGGAGGATTGCCGTCGGTGGGCTCGAGGGTGGCATCAATGCCACGTTCGAAGTACGCTGCGGCGTCGCTGTTACGGTGGGCCTGCAACGACGCATACGCAGCATCGGCCGCGGCACTGGGCGGCAGCTTGCCCGCCTTGTCGGCCTGCTTGAAGCGCTCGGCCGCGATGCGGTTGTTGCCCGCGCGTTGCGCAATGTAGGCGGCGGTCAGGTCCGGCATCGCCGCAAGCAGACCGTCGCTGATCGCCTGACGGGCCTGCTGGGTGGCCTCGCTTTGTTCGTCTGCATTGGTCAATGCGTTGATCAGCTCGACGCGATGCTCGGCGTCGTTCGGGGCAGCCTTCACTGCCTCACGCGCGAAACCGACGGCAGCCTTCTTGTCGCCGTTTGCCGTCGCGGTTGCCGAGGCGCGTGCCGCGGCAAAGCCAGGATCGGCAGCATAGACGTCGCAGTTGGCGCCGAACTCGCTGACGCTGCAATCGAGTACAGGACGCTTCGCGGGATCGAGTGGTGCTGCGCTCTGGGCGGCCTGCTTCGCCTTCGCCAGTTGCTGACGCGCTTCGTACAGTCGCTGCGCGATCGGCCCATCAGTGGCATCGCCACTCTCCTTGAGCGGCGCGAGCAGATCCACGACGCGTTGAGCCTCCCCTTGCGAGAGCCACACATCGGCGATGATCACCCGTGCCGTGCGCTGATTGCGGGGCGTCGCATCGTTGGCATGCAGCGCCTTCGTAAAGTCAGCGTCGGCCGGCTCCGCCTTGCCCTGCGCCGCGCGCGCATAACCGCGCAACGTGAGCGGCATGATTTCGGTGTCGTCGGTGGCGATCGCCGCACTCGCGGCCTCCTCCACCGCCGGGAGATCGTTTGCCGCAAACAGCACTTCAAGCAACTGCAAGCGGTAGGCAACCTGGTCCGGTGCGTACTCGACCGCCTGACGCGCCAGCGCAGCCGCTTTCGCGAGATCGCCCTGGTTGCGGGCCGCAAACGCGGCAGCTGAGCTCTTCGGCGCGAGACGGTTGCCTATGAACGTGCGGCGCAAGCGCAATTCGTCGGTATCCCCGAAGCGTTTGACCGCATCGAGGTCGGCGTCCCATGCCACCGAGTCCTTCCCACCTGCGCTCGCCGCATCGATCAGCAACAGGCGCAAACGCAGCAGATCGGGACGCAGTGCGATAGCGTCATTAGCGTATTTAACGGTGCCCGCGTAGTCCTTTTTCGCATACGCCTGATAAGCCGCTTGCCCGGCGACGAGCGCCGCGCCAGTCAACGCGTCCGGATCGCTCGGCTTCGCGGGACGGGTGCGCGCCACGGCAAGCGTCGAGATGCGCAGCGCGTCGATCTGTTTGCGCCGTATCACCAGCGCCGGATCGTCGCCCACCTGGGCCATTGCCTCGGTCAGGCTGTGGCTTGCTTCGGTCAGACGGCGTTGCGCCGCAAGTGCATTGGCAAGCAGCAAACGCAACGAGACCACATCAGGACGCTGGCGAATGGCTTCGCGTGCCTGGGTCACCGCGCCGCTGTAGTCGCCGCTTGCATAGTCCGCATACGCCACCTGCGCCACGCGATACGCGGCGCCGCTCAAGGGTAACGGCTGCGCGTCCGAGGCCGACGAGGGGGACGATGCAGACAAGGCGGACGATGAAGCCGCAACAGCCGTCGCATGTGCCGATGCACTCTGCGCGTGGGCTGGGTGAGCGGCACAGAGCGCGACCGTCACAAAGGCCGCGCCGGCACAAGCATGCGCAGTAGGTGCGGCGAGCCTTCGCCAAGTGGGATGGAAATCGATCATTCGGAGGCCACCACACCGCCACGCAGGCGATGCTGTTGCTGGATAACGTTGTCGAGTGCAGCACGCGAAATCACTTCGCGGGCCACCATGTAATCGCCGATACGCCCATGCCGGTCGGGCCGGTAGTGCTGTAGCGCCGCTTCGAATGCTTCGCGCCGCACGTGTCCGTGCTCGATCAGCAGGTCGCCAAGCAGCGGTACGCCGCGCACCGGCGGCGCCGCTTCCTCGGCTTCGGCCTCGGCCTCGCGCTGTGCCGTCTCGACACCGCGCAGCAAGCGCAATCCCGCTGCGATCTCACCTTCGCGGACGATTTCCTGCGTCACAGGTGTGCCGACCAGTGTCTTCAGTTCTTCGAGCACCGTGTCCGGCAGCGGACTCGCCGTCAACAGCACAGCCTCGCCGTTTGGCCCATCGCCTTGCGGAAGCGTCCGATGCCGCACGATCGCTTCGAGAGGTAAGCGCGTAGCGTCGTGCTGCAACTGTGCTGCACGCAGTCGCCCACGCGGCAAATCGGACTGGAACGCGATTGCCTCCGCGAGCGTTTCCTCGTCGAGCCAGCCTTTGGCCATCAGCACGCGGCCAAGCGGTGCCTCACGCGCATGGCTTTCGCCGAGCGCCTGCTCCAGCTTGTCGGGGTCGATGGCCTGCCACGACACCAGCAATTCGCCAAGACGCTGCCGCCGGTCGACAAACCCATCGGCCGACGGGAAGTCGTGCATGGTCTTGTCCCATGCGAGGCGCTTGCCGGTCACGAGGTGCGTGAGGAACAACTTCCACGCCCGCGAAACCGCCATGAAGTTGATGAAGTTGCCTACCACCATGCGCGGCACCGACAACAGGCCGTGCTCCCAACCGTACAGGCGGGTGACGAAGTAGATCCGTTGCACGACGCGCAGAACCAACGCGACGCCGTTCGCCCACAACAACCCCTGCACCCACGGGGAATCGGCAAACGGTGAGGCAATCAGATCGGGCAGGAGCCCGAACAGATCGGCTGCGGCAAATAACAGAAACTGCAGAACCAGCACGTACGCGATCATGCCGATAAAGGCCGTCACCGTGCCCTTGCGGTCGCGCGCCAGCAAATAGCGGTTCGCCAGTGACCCGCTCCAGCCGGTCTGCTTCCAGCCCTGCAAGCCAATCCCTAGCGCCCAGCGCGCACGCTGCCGGTAGGCGGTGCGGAACGTATCGGGAAAGAATTCGCGCACGCACAACGGCATGGTCAGCGTGAACTCGCGTTCCTTACCGAACCCGAACCACGACTTGCGGCGGGTTGAGAACTGCACCGGAAAGCGCGCGAAAATCGAATGCATGCCCATTTCGCCGAGACGCGTGCCTACGTCGTAGTCCTCAGTGAGACTTTCCGTATTGAACGGCTGATTGCCTGTCGCTTCGATCAGCGACAACAATGCGCGCCGCGAAAAGCAGGTGCCCACGCCCGCCGACGGCACGCTGCCCGCGAGGCTTTCGCGCACCACGAGATCCTTCGCATGCCACTCGGCGAACTCGTCCATATAGGTGCCGGCCACCAGTTCGAACCAGTTGCGCTCGAGGGAGGCCACTGGCAACTGGATCATGTCCTTGCGCGGCAGCAGATAGTTGAAAAAGCGCAGCTCCACCGGATGCAGCACGTCTTCACTGTCGTGCAGCACGACACCGGCAAACTCGATGCCGGCTTCCTGCTCGTGACGGAAGATCGCCTGGATGACCCAGTTCAGACAGTCCGCCTTGCAGGTCGGACCATCGTGCGGCACTTCCACACGCCGCAACTGCTTGTAGCGGCGGCGCATACGTTCGACTTCCGCAATGGTCTGCGGGTCGTTCTGGTACGTGCCGACAAACACGATGTAGTTGCGATAATCGAGCACCCGCACCATGTCTTCGATCATTGCCGCAATCACGTCGTACTCATGCCATGCAGGCACCATGATCGCGAGCGGCTGCTCTTCGTTCGCATACAACTGCGCACTGGTGAGCGGCTTGTAGGTGCGCTGCACGGTGAAGCGCCGGATGATAAGGCGCGCCCAGTACCAGACATCCACGAACAGGTCGTCGAGACTCGACAGCAGAATCAGGAACGCCACCGCCGCCGCAACGTATTCGAGCCCGTGGTAATAGTGGGCAACGAAGTAGCCCCCATACCATTTGATGAGTGCAATGCTCACGACTTGTCCTGATTCCTGCGGCGCGCAATCCGGGCGACCAGCAACAGCACGATAAACAGCGCGACCAGTACCGTCGGCACGCCCCAACGCAGCCAGTCGAGCGCCAGCCAACGGCCATTGCCCTCACCCGCGTCCGGCACTTCGCCAGGATGACGCGTATCGAACTGGCGCAACACGCCGCTGCCGTCGACGATCGCCACGTCGCCACGCGACAGTTGCAGCGAGGTCGGAATGATCGGCGGCGTATCGCCTACCGTGCGATAGACGATGCCCGATACGTCACCGGCCTTCACGGTTTCGATCACGCCAAGGCGGTTCAGGCCGGAAACGTCGGCAAGCGTCTTGCCGGATGCGTCCGTGAGCGACAGACGGTCGCTCGCAAGCCGTGCGACGCTGTGCTCGTCGTTCAGCGCGACATCCGCGGCAAGGAACGCGTCCTTCGGGCTGACGGCCTGGCCGTCAGCGGCCACGCTCAATTCAGCGCGCGTCGGGGCGATACCCGTGGCATTGGCGAGACTCGCTACACGTGCGAGGACATGCGGCGCATCATTCAGATAGGCATTCGGCACGATCACGGTCGCGGCCGTTGCGAAGCGCGCCACCATGCCGGTGAAGTCGTCATCGACGCTCGCCTCGACCAGCGATAGATGGCTGCTCGGCAACACGGCAATCGGATGGCCCGGATCGCGCGCCTGGCAGCCGGCATCCGGCTGGCGCTGGAACACGACGCGCAACAGATTGCTCGGCGCCAAGGCATAGCGCGGAATATGTGCGGTGATGCGCTGCGGCTTGCCGTCGGCGTTCAGCAATTGCGAGCCGATCAGCACGTCATTGAAGTAAACGGAGGCGGTCTGGGCGCTGCCATTTGCCGTCGGCGAGGCGGCAACGTCGAGCACCACATCGCCCGGCAGTTTGCCGTTGCCGGAAGCGGCACCCAGATCGAAGTTCGCATCCCACGTGGCGCGCCCTTTCACGTCGAGCGTGCGCGGTTCGCCGCCGAGCAGCGCCAGTGCAATCTGGTCCGCGTGCGTATTCGGCGAGTTGTCGATCTCATGCACGACCAGTTGGCTCGACACGTCAATCGGCAGCCACGCGTGCGCGAGCACCGCCACACCGGCGTTGTCACCCACCACGATAGCCGTCTGTCCACCTAGGTGCGCAAGGCGCACTTCGCCGGCGGCGAGCGGCTTCGCGATCGGGTCCATCGCGCGCACGCGCCATGCGTCGAACGCATCAACGGCATTCGGGGCGGCGCTCACGACCTGTACGCGCAACGCATCAAGCGTGACCTTTAGGGTATTGCGCACGTTGTCGTCCGCGACGATCACGTCAGGCGCGAAGGCCGAACGCGGCGAGAGCGCGACGAGCGCGCCGACTTCCGCCGGATTCGCCAGCTTGTGTGTCCCGCCCGCGGCCAGCGCGGCAAACGCCGGAATCGTGCGCAACGGTCCCGGTACATCGAGGCTGCCGAGTTCGACGGTGTCGCCAACGGCCGGCCATGCCTGGCTGACCGGGCCGTGACCTTGACGCTGCATCAGCGCTTCAATGCGCCAGCCGGCATCGAACGCAGGCGCGCCCAAGGCGCGGGCGCCCACCATCACTACCGGCTTGTGCGGCAGTGCGCTCCACGCGCCGCGCAGATCGCCGATCGCATCCGGATCGAAGCTGTATGTGAGGCGCGTCGTCGGCGCAATGCGCCACACGTTGCCGATCGCGGTCTGATCAGCACAGACGTTATCGCTCAACACCGACGACCAGTCGAGGCCAACCCGCACGAAGCCCGTAGGACGCGCGCTGCCATCCACACCGAGGTTCGCTGCGGCATCGCCCTGCGGATCCGTGGGCGTGCGCGAGAGAACCGGTGAGCCATCCAGCGACAGCAGCATGGTCGTGCGTCCGCCATTGCCGCGCAAATAGCTGCCATCAAGCTGCAAGGCCGCATTGGTGAGCGGCAAGCCGGCCGGCACCGGCAGATACAGTTCCTGGCGTGAGTCCGGCGCGTGCAGCACGATCGGGTCGCGCATGCCGAGTTCGGCAAGCGATACGGTGCGCGTCGCCAGGCGGCCGCTGCCGAGTTGCGCGAAGTCGCCGGCCACATCAACCGGTTGGGCGTGGGCGGCGGAGCATAGAACCATCAACGCGGCGAGTGCCGTCAAGCGGGGGCACGAAAGCTTAGAGGGAGTCACGGTGGTTAGTCTTGAAAATAGAGCGCACCCCATGAAGCTCTGAATGTGCGCTGCTTGGTTTAGCTGAAAATGGTTATGGCCCCGGGGTCCGGGGCTTGCGATCCAGGGGAACGGCGCTTGCCTCTACCGTGTCGCCCGCGGTGGCCTTACTGCACTGTCGCGGCCAGCGGAATACGTCGGCTCTGCGTGGCGGCCACGCTGCCGAATTCGTCGTACGGTCGGCCAGCCAGGGCGGCGACGATGCGCTCCGATGCGCGGCCATCGCCGTACGGATTGACACGGCGCGCGAAATCGTCGCGCTCGCGGGCGTCTTCGAGCAGATCCGTCACCGCGCGCACGATCACTTCGCGCTGTGTGCCGACGAGGCGCACCGTGCCCGCGCTTACCGCTTCCGGGCGCTCGGTGACGTCGCGCATCACGAGCACCGGTTTGCCGAGCGCAGGAGCTTCTTCCTGCACGCCGCCGGAGTCGGTCAGGATGATCGACGCGCGCTGCATCAGGCGAACGAAGCCGAGATAGTCGAGCGGCTCGATCAGATGCACATTGCGTGCAGCGCCGAGCGATTCCTGTACCGGACCGCGCACATTCGGATTCAGGTGCACCGGGTAGACGATCTGCACCGCATTGGTTTTGGCCAGGTCGCTGAGCGCCGCGCAAATGTTGGCAAAGCCTTCGCCAAAGCTCTCGCGGCGGTGTCCCGTGACGAGCAGAACCGGCAGGGAGTTATTCAGGAAGTCGAAACGTGCGTCGAGTTCGGCACGCAGCGCGGCATCGCCGTCAATGCGTGCGATCGTCAGATTGAGTGCATCGATCACCGTATTGCCCGTGACGATGACCCGGCCGTGCAGCGACTCGCGCGCGAGGTTAGCCTTCGAACTGGCCGTGGGCGCGAACATCAGGTCGCTCATCACGTCGACCACGCGGCGGTTCATTTCTTCCGGCCACGGCTGCATCAGATTGCCCGTGCGCAGGCCGGCTTCGACGTGGCCAATCGGAATGCGGCGGTGAAAGGCGGCGAGCGCGGCGGCCGAGGCGGTCGTGGTGTCGCCATGGACAAGCACGCGATCCGGCTGAGCGGCGGCGAGCACGTCGTCGAGCGAGCCGATCAGACGCGACGCCAGGCTGTTGAGCGTCTGATTGCCGGTCATGAGCTTGAGATCGTAGTGCGGCACGATCGCGAACAGATCAAGCACCTGGTTGAGCATCGACTGATGCTGGCCAGTCACACAGACAATTGATTCGATATTCGCGTCGGCTTCGAGACACTTGACGAGCGGCGCCATCTTAATGGCTTCAGGCCGTGTACCGAATATCGATAGGATTCTCGTTGGCATATTATTGTTGCTCTTCCCTGGTGTATTTATCGGCGGCGAGGGCACAGGATTTTCGCAAACTGCGAATGCGTAAAAATTCCCGATCCTGGCCTCTGCGGCACCGATATTCGCCGCCCTCCCAGATAAAGGGAGCCGACTAACCGAACGCTTTGGCCTTGCCTGCTGGATTCATCCGGACCCACCGAAGTGGCCCCTGCCCGGCTTTTTGAATCGCCGGCGAGTATAACGTGTGTTTACGGCAGAAACGCCAAAGGATTTAGGCGCTTTGCGAACTTCGCCACGCGCGATCGCCGCGGCCTGGCGCCTGTTTATCAGCAGTTGCCGGATAAACGCAGACGCGCAAACGTTTTACCGACGCCATTCGCCGTCGGTAAAATCTGTTGTTATTTGACAATGGTTAACCTTCGGATTTAAAGCGGTCGCTTCGACGCGTTGGTCGATACCGATTTAAAGGGGCACATTGGTGTTTACGCGCAAACGTTACAAAGCGGCTAATAGAACGAAGTTATTCAAATGGAGTTTCTCTTGAAGCGAATTTGATTCATTTTTGAATCATTTTCGAACGCGGTTTGGTTTCAACCGCTGGCATGGTTTTGCTCTGACGGTGTCATCCTGGGCACAGCAGTTGCTGTTGTACGCTCGGCGGCACAGACACGACGAACCGGTTCAGGCGCGCGTGAATGACGAAAGCCAGCCGGTTTCACCATCTCAGGAATCCATCGAGGAGAGGCCCATGCTTCGCTACGCAGCAATTTTCTTTATCATCGCCATTATCGCGGCGGTGTTCGGCTTCGGGGGTATCGCCGCGGGGGCGGCCGAGATCGCCAAGGTCCTGTTCTTTATCTTTATCGTGATCTTCCTCGTGACCCTGCTGATGGGTGTCGTCAGACGCTAACGGCAAGAGGAACCGGCTGTGGGCCGCCTCGCATTGCAATAGTTTCCGATCCTCATTGCAATAGTTGCGGCCCGACGCCACAGCGCCGGACCAGACAGCATCGCGCTCGCGCTAAGCGGCCGCAGGATTCAGTTCAACATGCAGTATCACAAGCCAGCGGTGTGGACAGTCGGCCGCAATCTGCGGCCCCACCTCTCCATCACGTGCGGCGCCGACAAAGCCCTTTTCTTTTGCCAGGCAGAACGCGCGGCGCGCATCGGCTTGCAGCCACATCGACACCAACCCGCAGGTCACGAAACCGAACACCGTAACTATCTGCGGCGACAGAGCCGCATCGATCTGCCGCGCGAGCAGCGTGAACGCAGTCGTTAATATCTGGGACGTTGCGATCGCAATCAACACGATCTTCAGCATGCCTCGGAACATCATCCCTGGTCGCGTGCGTACCATTGTTTTCTACTGTCCTTCTGAAAGTTCGATTAACACGTCCTGTGAGGACCGCTTAGCTTATGCAGCACGCGCGATGGGACCGCGCGGTAATTCGAGCCGTCGCGACCACGTCGCAAGAGTGCCAGCAGCCACCGCCGGTTTGCACAGAATCGCACTGTCGTAGCGCTTGCCGTCAAAGTGCAGAAAATCGGTGATGCGAAAGCCGTGGTCACGATAAAACGCAATCAGATGAGCGGCCGGTTGCGGCGTATCGAGCGCCAGTTCCGCATAGCCGCGCGTGGCCGCCCAGTGATCCGCAAATGCCAGCATCAGTGTGCCGATGCCGCGCGACTGCCACGCGGGTTCGACGCCAACCGGTCACATCTGCGTTCTGATTGACGCGTGTGCAGTTCAGGCGCTGCGCGCCGAGCCGCGCAAACGCGCGATGCAGCATCGCCGTGCGCGCCCCGTAGGAGTCGCGCGCCGGATCGAAACGGCGCAATTCGATGCCGCCAAAGGCGCGCCGCACATAGCGGATGGGTATGGGGTGCTGCCGGACTGAGCGTGGGTTCACCGTGATCATCCAGGGTCATCAGGATGATTGAAGTGTAGATTTGGCGGCCTGGCGCCCGCAAGAAAAAATGTCGTAAAAACTGGTGTAAAACCGGCGGCGCACGGCTTCGCGCGCACCGTTTCCAACCGCTGCACTCACGCGTAATGCTCGGCCGCGTAAAGCAGCTTGCCGGCTTCGTCCTTGGGCGCGAGGATAGGCGCAAACTCGATCGGCCAGTCCACGCCGATGTCCGGATCGCTCCATAGAATGCAGCGCTCGTGTTCCGGATACCAGAAGTCAGTCGCTTTGCACAGACACTCGGCCGTGTCCGACATCACCACGAATCCATGCGCGAACCCAGGCGGCACCCACATCTGCCTGCGGTTGGCCGCGCTCAGATGCACGCCGATCCACTTGCCAAAGGTATGCGAACTCAGGCGGATATCCACGGCCACATCGAACACGTCGCCCACCACCACCCGAATCAGTTTGCCCTGTGGATGCTGGATCTGATAATGCAAGCCGCGCAACACACCGCGCCGCGAGCGTGAATGATCGTCCTGGACGAATTCGACGCCGCCGGTCACGCGTTCGGCAAACTCATCCGCATTGAACGCTTCGAATGAACTGCCCAGGTCGTCGCAGAACAGATCCGATTCGACGATCTTGACTTCCGGCAGTGCGGTACGCGTTACCTTGATGCCCATGCCACTCGACCCATGAAGAGAAATCGGCAGCCCCCGATGAGGCCCCGCCCTGCGACTCGCCATCCGCACGCAACTGCGCCGCGTCGTATGTAGCACACCTTGCCTTACCGGCGATGTATAGCGGGCATTCATGCGAGCGCCCCTGCCACCCGGCGCGTAATGGCCAGATACTGCTGCGCTGTATCGTTCAGTGTGAGACCGTCGAGCGAGCGCGCCACGCGTGGCTCGTGCAGTGCGCTGACAAGCGCTTGTCCGTATGCCGAGGTGTCCGTGGTATCCAGCATCTGCACGCCAGGGAAGTCTCGCGCGAACGCAAAGGCTTCAATACGGCTCGCCACCACCGGAATGCCTGTCGCGAGCGCTTCGAGAAACGCAATGCTGTGCCCTTCCGAGCGCGACGGCATAGCGAATACGCTCGACTCGGCAAGCAGCCGTGAGACGTCCTCACGCGGACCGTCGACGACGACCCGCCCGCCAAGCCCTAGCTCGTTCACCAGCGCGTTGACCGCAGCAAAATACGCCGTGTCTTCGACCACGCCGACGAGCAATAGCCGGGCATCGGGGACGACGCGCACCGCCTCGGCGAACGCGCGCACCGTCTGCAACTGATCCTTCACCGCGTTGTAGCGACCAATCTGCACGATCTGCGGCGCGCCGTCCTTGCCACTGCGTGCAGCACCCGCTGTGCAGACGAAACGGCGCGTATCGACACCATTGGGAATCACCTGCATCAGGGGATGGCGGCCAATTGCCGCGACATAGTCCTTGAGATTGGCTTCGGATACGCCGACCACCGCACCCGCCCGGCGCGACAAGACGCGCTCGACCCGGCGAAACAGGGAACGCTCGAAGTCGTTGGCCGCCGAATGCATCACATAGATCACCGGCACGCGAACCGGCAAAGCGCGTGCGTAGAAAGCCGGAATGGTTGCGTGCGCAAGCAGCACGTCCGGCTTGAAGCGACGAATCACCTGGTACAAATGCCACAGCTTGCCGAGACCGCCGTATCTGCGCGCTGGAAACAGACACGTGACCGCGTGCCCATCGAGTTCGTTACGCAATGCGCTGAAGTCATCATGTTGCGGGAGCAACGAAGCGATCGACACTGCATCGCCATGCATGCGTTGATGGATCGCGAGATCTTTGGCCAGCACTTCGGCGCCGGACAAACGCGGCGCGAGAACCAGATGAAGAATCCGCATCACGACCTCTTGATGATCCGGTAGAACATCCATGCCGCGGCGGCGCTCAAACCCGCCGTCATGGCCCATGCTACGCCCGTCACGCCCCACAGATGCGTCGCGGGCGGCACGATGATCACGAGCGCGATCACCTGCAGCACCGAAGCCTGCGTGGCGGCCTTCGGCGCGCCAATCGCGCGCAGGTAGGCAACCAGCATCGCGATCACCGCTCCAATCGCCATGTTAATGACGAAGATCCTGAAGAGCGGGACCGCGGACATCCATGCCGGTCCGAGCACCAGCATGAAAAGCGGCGCAGCGGTCGAGCGCAGCACCAGCACGACCGCCACCAGACCAATGACGATCACCGTCAGATAGCGCGCAAACAGCCTGGCTGCCGAGCCATCCTCGCGACGAAAGTGCGCGGAGAAAGTCGGGAACAGATACTGACTCAGCGCGATCGCAGCATCCGCGAGCAGCATCTGCGCGAGCTTCGACGACATCTGATACGCACCGAGCGCGATCGGGCCGAGCAGCTTCGCAACCAGCACCTTGTCGAACTGGTTGAGCACCAGATTGACGACACTGCCCGCCCAGATCCAGCGGCTGAAATTCACGTAATGGCCAATGCCATGCCACGCAAGCCGAATGGGCGGGCGCGGCCCCATCGTGGTCCATGTCAGCACGGTCTTGAGCGACTCGCCCGCAATCATGCCTACCAGTACCGCAAACGCGCCCAAACCGCCCCATGCGCATGCAAGGCCGACCGCGCAATCGGTAAATGCAGCCGACGTTTCGACGCCAGCCAGTTGCTGAAAACCACGCTCACGCTGGATCATGTAATACGCCGGCGACGCAATACCACGGATCAAGGGCAGCGCGGCCGCCATTTGCAGCAGCACCAGCGACCCGCCCAGATGAAATTGCGCGTTCATCAACGGCGCGAGCGCAATCAGCAGGAGCGCGATCAGGGCGCCGCGCGCGGTGAGCGTGGTCCAGACTGCGCCCAGCTCCGCACGGTTCGGCACGCTCTTCGCCTGCACCACTGCTTGTGCCAGGCCCGTGTCGCTCAGCGCTTCCGCAATCGCCACTGCCAGCAGCGCCACGCTCACACTGCCGATCGCCGCCGGACCTAGCATGCGGCCGATGGCAAGGAATTTCACCGCGACCAGCCCGCGCACCACCACCTGCTGGAGCAATACCCAGGTAGCCGCGCTACCGCCGAATGCAGGCCTCATCGAGACAAGCGGAAGCCTGATCGATCTCACGGATGCCCTCCCCTTTAGCATGCGCCAATCCATGCCTGACACGGTAACGCGGCTGTTTATGCGGGGACCGCCATCTCATAGCCGATATCGGCCCCTGAGCGGATCGCTGTCCTGTTTTTCGCTACCTTGCCGGTATGACAAAAGACACTGTCCTGATCATCGAGCCTGACTTCTCCGGACACCGGTGGCGCTACGCCGAATGGGCCGCGCAGGCCGCTATCGAAGCGGGCTACGCCTGCGTTATCGCGACCGCCTCGGCCAACGCGCCCCATCCTCTTGCGCAACGTATCGCCGCAGCTAGCGAACACAGCGAACACCCTGCAGATCTGCAGATCACGTTTGTCGACCCGCCGGCGCGAGCGCAACGCCGCGGCCCCGGCTCGCTCAGCTATGTGCAATTTTTTCGCTATTTCCAGCATATTTATCGAACCATCGGCAGGGAGTATGGCGTGGTGCGCGTGATCGTGCCGTATGCCGATTACTTCCTGTATGCGCTCCCCGTGCTTGGCTCGCCGTTTGGCTCGATGCCATGGGTTGGCATCACGATGCGCGCCACGTTTCATCATCACGAGGCCGGGGTGCATGCGCCGCGCCGCCCGCTCGTCAATGCGCTCAAGGCACAGTTGTTTCTCCGTGCGCTGCGCACGCCTGGCCTGCGGACTTTGCTAACCATTGATCCGACGCTCGGCGACTGGTGTGCCAAACATGCCACGCCGGATAGCGCGCCGGTTCAGTATCTACCCGACCCCAGCCCCGATACGCCAACACCGGATCCGCAGGACGCGAGAGACCGGCTCGGCTTGACGCTATACGGTCAGCACGTGCTGGTGTATGGCGCAATCAGCGAGCGTAAGGGCATTTACGAACTGATCGATGCGCTAACGGCCCGTGCTGACGCACCTACGCTGGTGATTGCCGGCGCACAGGACATGGACGTGCGTGCGCCGCTCAAACGCCGTCTTGCGCAACTGACGCAGCCGCCCATCGTGCTCGATCACTTCATCTCCACTGAAATGGAGAGCGACCTCTTTTCCGCCTGCGATGTGGTGTGGCTCGGCTACAAAGGGCACTACGGCATGAGCGGTGTGCTGGTGCAGGCCTACCGGTCAGGCACGCCGTTGATTGCGACCGCGGATGGCCTGATTGGGTGGTTCTGCCGGGACGGGGCACTGGGGCCCGTTATCGACGATCTTTCGGTTGATTCGATCAATCAGGCGCTAGACCAGGCACTCGACTGGTCTGCCGAGAATCCGCATGCAGCGAGCGGGCATCTGCTCGAACGCAATACGCTGAGTCACTTCAAACAGACCCTGCAGTCTGCGATCCGCGAGAACCCCGAAGTCCTGTCGACGGATGAATGCAGCCAAGGGGCTGCGGCTTGACGCCTGACTTAGGCAGTCTGACTTAAGGCAGGTTTAGTCAGGCCGTTTGACTCAAGACAAGTTGACTTAAGTACGACCGATGGTCGTGTTCCGGCGCGCGTCACTTACAGCACGTGCCCACCCACTGCCGGCACTTCCAGTTCCTCGGGCATCCCCTCTCCTCTTGCCCCTTTGCGGCGCGCCGGGAAAATCGCATCGCGGATACGCAGGAAGGGAAATTCGATCGCCCGCGTCGTCACATAGCCAATCCCGACAGCGATCACGAACTGTGCGACCAGCACCGGTGCCCACGCCGCGATAGCCGGCACATGCCAGGCCTCGAACTTGCGAATCAGCATGTCGCCCGGGGCGAGCGCGAGTGAGTGCCACAGATAGATGCCGTACGAATAGACGCCAATCCACGCCACGGCGCGAAATAGCCAGGCCTCGCGCAGCGTCTGCGAATACTCGATCGTCAACACGATCAGCGCACAAAAGCCCAGCGCCTGAAGCGTATAGCCAATGCTTTCATCAAGCGGCACATTCTTGGTCGCCAGCACGAGCCATGCAACGAGCGCCAGCACCAGCACGATCAGCGTCTTTTTGTGCGCCGCCATGCGCCGGTACACCTCAGGCTTCATCCAGTAGACGGCCGCCAGAATCACGCCAAACAGCAGACTGTCGATGCGGTATTGCGTATAGAAGAAGGCGGCATCGAGATCGCCTTTGGACACTACTACGCAACGGGCCGCCAGCACGATCGCGCAGATCGATAGCAGAATGGCGAGAATGGCATTCGCGCGCAGTTTGAGCATGGTCACCAGCAACAGCAGCGCTGGCAGGAACAGATAGAAATGCTCCTCAACCGCGAGACTCCATGTCTGGGTAATCGACGAACCCAGGTAGTTCTGCATGTGCGTGAGGTTCTGCACCAGAAAGGTACTGGTCGGATGGCGCCCGGCGAACACATGAAACAGGATCAGCACGTAATACGCGGGCCAGATCTTGAAGATCCGTCTGATGATAAAGCGCCGCGCATCGATGCGGCCCACCTTCGCATACTGCTTGAGCAGCAACCCGCCCACCAGAAAGCCGCTCAACGTGAAAAACAGGTTGACGCCTTCCTTGCCGAAACTCTTGAGCGGGTATTCGATCGCTGCGACGATCGCGCTACCTGTATGCACCGTATGGAAATGAAAGCCCATCACGGCGATGATTGCGATACCGCGAATGAAGTCGAGTTCAATTGACCGTTGCGGCCCTTTGGTGTTTTCCGTGCCGAACCAGCGCATGATTCCCCCTTTCACGGAATGAACGTATCCAGACAGATTTCCGCCATCTGTCCTCATATCTTCTTGTGCCAGGTCCGGTTCCATCCGCCACAATCGCGGCATTCACGGCCATGCGCAAAGGCTGTTGGCAAGTACCAACACGCGCTGCGCGAAGCCGTACCGGCACGGCTGGCAATTCGCGCCGAAGACTAGTCGTTGCACGCCTGCGCAACCGGACGTTAATTTCCCCGCTGCTATATTCGGCTTAATGAATGGGGGAATCGGGGGCCATGGGATTGACCATGCGACACCCCGCCATCGCACTGCCAGCTCCCTACGAGCCCGCACGGTTGCGCCCTTTTCGCCAAGGAGAAGCCGGCCGTGCGCAACAAGTTTACCGTCATCTGGATCTGGCTGTTCCTCGTGCCGTTGGCTCTTGATTTCAAGGGCTCAGAGGACGCCTCCAGCCATCTCACGCAAATTCTGCTGGTAGCGCCATGCGTTGGCGCCGGCTGCCTGCTCCTCCTGATCGCCCCCCGCTTCGAACACCGCTCGCATATGCGCAAGCTTGTCACGTTCGGCATGTTTGCCACCATTGTTGGCAGTGCTTTCACGCAGGCATTGCAAGGTAACGATTTCGGCAATTACCTGCGCGTACTGCTGCCGTTCTTGCTGTTTTTCCTCGGCTACTTCGTCGCCTGTCATCCATGGAGCGATGTACGGCTCGCGCAAATCGAAAAGGCGCTGTTCTGGGCCATGGTGATATCGCTCGCGTTCAGCTTCGCATATGGCGTTGCAACCGGCGGCGGCCTCGACAAGGTGCGCTTTCGCATCGTCTCCGTCACGTTTCTCGGCTTGCAGGCTATTCTGCTGCACGAATTCGTGGTGGCGCGGCGTCACCCTCGCTTCGCGCTGGCGCTCTTTATCGCCACACTCGTGATCGAACTGCTCAGCGTGACACGCTCGCTACTACTTGGCACTGCGTTGCTGTTCGTCCTCGCGACGTGGCTCAGCGCGCCGTCGTTGCGGCATCTGTTGCGCGCAGCTACGCGTGCGATCGTGATGGGCATGCTCGTCGCCGTCACCGTGGCGGGTGTTGCGGCATTGATGCCAAGCGTGTCGGCCCACTGGGTGCAGCGGATCTTTGCCTCGAAGGAAACTGAAGCCGGCGTCGATCCCACCACCATCACGCGCCTCGCCGAAATCAAGAACCAGTACGATCAGGTCACCTCCTCCACCGTTTCGTTGCTGGCCGGTGAGGGGTATGGCCACGCTTATCGCTATTCGCCGAGTTACCTGCCCGACCTGCTAGGCCAGATGAGCGCGAAGGACTTCTTCTCCATACATGAATGGGTAGCCGGCCATAATTTCTGGGTCTATCAACTGTTTGCAGGTGGGCTGCTGTTCGGTATCGGCATGCCGCTCGCCATCGTGTATGCCCTCTATAAAGCATCGCTCGCACATCGTGAATGGCGGCGGCGGATGCCGAACCTGTTATATCTGCCCGTGCTGGGCCGTGCAATCCTGCTGCTCGCTGCGCTACCCGCTACCTCAATTGGCGGCAACCCGCTTGGCCCGCGTTTTTCCGGGCTCATATTCGGCGTTGCGCTAGGACTGGTGGTAGCCACCTACGCACGCATCGCGCAGACCCTGCGCGTCAGGGCCGCGCGCCACGTTCGGCGTCCTCGCAGCGCGCCCGTCATGTCACCCGCGCCACCGTCGTGGCCCGCGGGCAACCTCGACGGTCACTCCGGCGTTGCGCAGTTGCCGCATGGCCTGCATGGCGAGGCGCGGTCATGAAACTTCTGCATCTGCTCTCCACCCTGGATCCGCGTGCAGGGGGGCCCACCGAAGGCGTGCGGCAAAGCGGTATCAACATGACGGCACTTGGCCATCTGGTCGAAGTCGCGTGCATCGACGATCCTGCCGCCGCGTGGCTCAGCGAGTTTCCGCTGCAGGTGCATGCCTTGGGACCAGGCAAAGGCTTTTACGGTTACACACCCAGACTCATACCGTGGCTCGCCACGCATGCGCAGTCGTACGACGCGGTGATCGTCAACGGTCTGTGGCAATACCATAGCTACGCCACCTGGAAAGCACTGCGCCGTCTCGACGTGCCCTACTATGTGTTTCCGCATGGCATGCTCGATCCCTGGTTCAAGCATATCTACCCGCTCAAGCATCTCAAGAAGTGTCTGTATTGGCCGTGGGCAGAATATCGCGTGCTACGCGACGCCACGCGCGTCGTGTTCACCACCCAAGAAGAATGCCGGCTGGCGCGACAGTCGTTCAGACTGTACCGCGCACACGAAGAGGTCGTCGCGTTCGGGACGAGTCGTCCTCCTGTCAATGCGATGGCGTTGCGCGAAGCGTTCTATCAAGCGCACCCGGCGTTACGCGGCAAGCGCCTGCTGCTGTTTCTGGGTCGCATTCACCCGAAGAAGGGTTGCGATCTTTTATTGAAAGCATTCGCTGCCGTGCATCGGCGCGACGCGTCGACTCACGTCCTGATGGCGGGACCCGACACCAGTGGCTGGCTGCCCGCATTAAAGACACTTGCAAACGGGCTGGGCGTAGCCGAACACGTTACGTGGACCGGCATGCTGCAAGGCGACGCAAAGTGGGGAGCATTTCACGCCAGCGATGCGTTCGTCTTACCGTCGCACCAGGAGAATTTCGGCATTGCGGTGGCCGAGGCACTCGCCTGCGGGTTGCCGGCGCTGATCTCCGACAAGGTGAATATCTGGCGCGAGGTCGCCGCGGACGGCGCCGGTTTCGTCGCGCCCGATACGATGGAAGGCACGCTCGATAGTCTGACACGCTGGTTGCAACTCGACCCGCTAGCGGCTGCAGCGATGCGTGAGCAGGCTTCGCAGTGTTTCGAGCGTCACTTTACGGTCGACGCGATGTCGGCTGATCTGCTGCGGGTCGTGCAGCAAGGCCGCCTCGACCATGCTGCACGGCAACGCTCATTAGCGATGGGATAGGGTTCGCTGAGCGCGTCTCGCGCGGTGCGGCACAGCAGCGTCGCACTGCGCCACCAAGGCGGCGCTGCTGCCCTCACTTCTTGACCAGAAACAGCAGGTCCTCACGCACCGGCCGCACCTCCGCTGCGAACGGCAATTTCTCTCCGACGGGCTCGCCTGCGGCGGGCAGCGCATGAGTCAGCGTCGCCACATCAGCCAGCGACGTTGCGTTGCCTGCATGCAGCGTATGCGCGATATGTTCGGCGAGACGCAGCGTTAGCGCGGTGATCGTGATGGTCGGGAAATTGGCCCCCACCGTCGGAAACACTGAACTGCCGGCAACGTACAGGTTCGACATGCCATGTACCTTGCAATCTCGATCCACCACACCGCACTTCGCAGAATCGTGCATGCGCGTCGTGCCCATGTGATGCCACGTCCCTTCCAGTTCCGCGGGCCATGCCCGGCCTTCGAGCGGCGCATCGAGCGTTACCTTCGCGACACCCGCGTTCTCCATCTCCTGGGCGAGTAACGTGTTGGTGCGATCGAAGGTACGCTTCACCAGTTCCGTCAACTGCCAGTCCACCTTCACTCGATTCATACCGAGCCGGTCGCGTTGCGTCGACAAGGTCACACGGCTGTTTCGATTCGGTTCCGCTTCGACGATGGTCTGGAATTTCACGTCAGTAATCAACGCACGCGGCTGGAACAGGCGCGCCGCACCAAACGAGCCGGCTTCCAGCGGATGCAATGCCATCGTCATCAGGTCGCGGCTCAAGCTCCAGCCTGGTTGGTCTTTTTTCAGCACCGCCTGCTTGCAACGGATCAACGCTTCGGCACCCGCCGTGTTCTCGCCGTAGAACATCGAATAGAACCACACGCGTGCATTGAGCAGTTTCTCGCGTTCGAGCACCTGTTGGGTCAGCGCAAACTGCGACGAGATATGCTGACCGTGCGCCTTCACCGCATCGTTCTGGTAGTGATATTTGATGTCGTAGAGCTTGTTGCGCGCCCATGCCTTGCTAAAGCGGATGCTGCCCGACATGACCCGCGGATGGTCCATGAAGTAGCGCCCCACGAGATCATGCCCGTTACCGAGGCCTGATGGCTGTACACGGTTGGCGGCCAGCAGGAGCCGCGCATTTTCGATGCCGCCTGTGGCCAGCACAAACACTTTGGCGGCCACGGCGAAGCGCTGTCCGCTTAACGTACCCACCTGGATGCGCGTTACCTCTTGTGCCTGCGGATCGGTTTCAATGTCGAGCGCGTTGGCGTGGAGCAGCACGCGCACATGGCGCGATTTGATCAATTCGTTGCGATATTGTTTGCCGAAACGAACCGGCGGGCTGAATTGCGAAATGGTGTCGCGCACATTGCCGCTTGGCAGCGGATGACGGCGCACGTCAGCGCGATTGATGGCCGCTTCCCAGTGTGCCGGATCGAATTCCTGCGGGCCGAGTTGCAGCAGGGTATGTGTGCGCGCGTAATAGGGCTGGAGTTCCTCGAGGCCGAACGGCCAGCCACTGTCCTGCACCCAGTCACGTTTCTCGAAGTCCCACGGGTCGAGCGGGCGGCACCAGCCACCCCAGCAATTGCTGCTGCCGCCCAGGAAGCGGCTGCGACTGCCATCGGCGAAGGTGTAGGGAATGCCGACGTTTTCGCCGCGATACAGATCACGGGTATCGTCATCGGGCTTGTACCCGCCGCTTTCGAGCACACAGGTATCAATGCCCAGCTTGTCCATTTCGAGGGCGAACGTAATGCCGGCCACGCCTGCCCCGATAATGCAGACGGTCGCTTCGAGGACCGATCGATTTTCAACACTCCGGCTGTCGATAAACATCCCCGCTCCCCTGATTCTTGTGCAGCCGCCGTCGCACTAGCGTGCGTTACTGCGCACGTGCCTGAGGAAACCGCTTCTTGATGAACTGCGCCGGATTGCCACCGTAGATACCCTCGGCCTCCAGCGAGCGATGCACGACCGACAGCGGCGTCACCAGCGCCGAACGTCCGATCGTCACCCCCATCTGCACCACACACTTCGACGCAATCCAGACACCGTCTTCAATCACGATGGGCTCGACGTGCAGGTCCATCGTGGTGGCGTAATCGTGCGACCCGGTCGTGAGAAAAGCGCCCTGCGAAATGCACACATTCGCGCCGATCCTGATTGGGGCCTGGTTGTAGATCCATGCGTCGACACCAAACCACGAGTTCGCACCCACTTCGAGATTCCACGGCGCCTTCACGCGCAGCGGATGCACAAAGCGGCAGTTCGGACCAATCTTCGCGCCGAACAGACGCAGTAGCGCGACACGCAGCGCCGACACCGGCACCAGCTTGTTATTGATCACGCAAGCCTCGACGATGAACCACATGACCTCAGTCAGGCGCCCCGCGCGCCGCACATAATTTCCCTTGCCGGCCTGGCTCAGATCGATCACACGTGGCACGGGTGCGGCCGCGGCTCGCACGTCCGGATCCCACTCTACCGAGGCATTGAGTTCATCGCGTTTCATCTGAATTTCCGCTCCACTTGCATCCAGTTCGCCTCACCGGAAAACCACGGTACAAGCCCCCTGTTACGCACTTTCAGCATTCGGGATCATGCAATAAATTGTGCACAGTCCGCGTCCGGTTTCGATATTGCAGCCCGCGATTGGCTTGATGTGCACAGGCTTTGTCGGCTTTCGACTGACCTCTCGTTCAAGCTGTGGGACAGTTACCACTACCATTAACCTAAAGGGGCACGCCTGCCCGTTGGCGTGTCGAATCGCACTGGAATTAATCATGAACGCTCTTGACTCCCGCGTCCTGCTCATCGTTCTGCTCGCGCTGGGTGGCAGCGTCGCGCACGCGCAAATGATCGATACCTACGGCGATGCCCCCGCTGCGGAAGCGGCCGGCGCAGCCGACGCTGCGAATCGCGCAGCCAACGGCGCCGGTATGAAGGCAGGTGCGGACGACATGCAACTCATGGGCGGCCCCGCCGCCTACGGCGATGTGTATCAGGCGCAGACCAACCCCGGTGGCCCCCAGCAAAGACTTCCCGCCGCCGGAAACGGACAAGGTGCGACCTCATTCGAACACATGCTCAACAATCCAGGCGCCCCGCAGCAGGCGGGAAATGCAAACCTTAAAGCAGCCGCGCCGGCCAATGCGGCCAATGGCGCGGGTAACGCAGCCCTGCAACTCTACGGCGATGGAACCGCAAACGGCGCCCCGCGTCACGAGATCTACAAGTCGCCCTGGTAGGCCCTCATAGCCTTTCGCAGACGCGACGCGAGCCGCACCGCACTCTCAATCCACCTGCGTCGATTCCAGCGGCGCCTTGGCATGCTTGTCGCACGATACCGCGTTCAGCACGGCAGGCATGTTCTCGCCACGCGTGGCGACTGGCCCGTTTCCACACAGGTGCGCCAGCTGCACACTTAACGCCTCGAACACTTTCGCACTCGACAAGCTCCGTTCGGCGTATTCGCGTCCCGCTGCACCCAACACCGCACGACGTCGTGGATCTGCAGCAAGGGACTCGATTGCCTGAACCAGTGCGCCGATGTTTTCTGGTGGCACGACGACGCCGCGCGGCGCCACCACGTCGTAGAGTTCCGTGCCTGGACACGCCATCGCGACAATGGCGCGGCCACTCGCGAGCATGCCGCCAAGCTTGGACGGCATCACAAGATCGGCGGCGCCGCCGCGCTGCGGCAACACGTGGATGTCAGCGAGGTTGAGCAACTGATTCAACTGATGCAACGGTTGCAGGGGAATAAAGCGGCAATTGGGTGAACCCGCACAGCGTGCTTCAAGCTGTTCACGCATGGGCCCGTTGCCACAGAACACAAAACTGATATCAGTACGACGTACCAACTCGACAGCGGCCGCCACGACGATCTCAAGCCCTTGTTTGGAACCCATGTTGCCGGCATACAGCACGACCGTTTGTGCGACCGGGCTGCCTTCCAGGGCAAGGAGCCGGCGGTAATGGTTGGCGTGCACGAGCGGCACGATAGCGTGTGTGTCGACCCAGTTAGGCAAACAGAACGTCTTGAGCGGATCGACACCTTTGGCCACCGCACGCTCGATCATTTTCGACGACAGGCTCGACACGACGTCAAAGCGCTTTAGCAGCATGCGCTCCACTGCCAGCGCGAATCGCCGCGAGCGCTGTCCCTTGATGAGGCCCAGATCGAAAGCGGCATCCACCTCGTAGTCCTGAATGTGCAGCCACGACTTCGCACCGCACAGGCGCGCAACCAGCCATGCGCCAGGCGCACTCATCAGATTCGGCGCGATGCTCATCACCACGTCGGCACGCCATGCGACCAACGCGGCAAGCACCGGCAACGAGCTGACCGCGAAACTGGCGAGATGCAGCATGCGCGACACGCCCGTCGGTTTGGCGGGCACCCACAACGGTACGCGCATCACGCGTACGCCGTCGCGCACCTCCCGGCGATAGCGCAACGCGCTGAAGCCATCCGCAATCTTCCATTGCGGATAGTACGGCGGCCCGCACACGACGTGCACGTCGTGTCCTTCGGCGGCCAGCGCTTCAGCCATCTCTGCGGTGTATTTACCGACACCTGTGAGCTCCGGCGCGTAGTTGAGCCCCACAATTAATATTTTCATACCCCTCCCTCCGATACATCGTGCGGCGCGCGCCAGCGCCACACTTCCATCTATTTGCTTTCACGTCTACTGCATACCGCTAGCGCGTGAGCATCATGGCGCAGCCGCGTGCTATGTTCGAAGCCGCATGCGGCGGATCGAAGCGTCCAATCACCTCCATGCAGGCGCGGGCCGTTTTTGCCGTGTCGGCAAACGCCTCCAATGCGCTCATCAAGGTGCGCTGCAAGGAAGCTGCATCGCCCGAACGGAAGGCGTAGCCGGTCACGCCATCGATCACCAGCTCCGGCACGCAGCCACAGTTATCGCTGACGACTACGGGGCACCCATGACTCAACGCCTCATTGACGACGAGGCCCCACGGCTCACGGAAACTTGGCAGCACCATACATGTCGCGCCGAAATACTCGCGTGACAAGGCCTCATCCTGCAGACTGCCGACGAAGCTCACGGCATGGTCGAGCCCGGCATCGCGCGTGGATTTTTGCAAGGCCTCGCCTTGCGGGCCTGTACCGACAATACGCAGCCGCGCCTGCGGAATTCGCCGCACGATGTCACCGAAGGCATCGAGTAGCGCGTCAACGCCCTTCTCTTCCGACAGCCGACCCACGAACAAAAACACCGGTTCCTGGCCGCTACGCGCGCGCACCCGCTCATCAAGCGCGCGTTCCGGTACGAACGACAGGGGCAGCGCCGCCGCCTGACAAGGAATGAAAATGCGCTCGCGTTTCGCGCCAAGCGACATCAGATAGTCGCGGCTGCGTTCGCCGAAGCCGAAATAGCCATCGCAGAGGGAGAAAAACATCCGCTTAGGGATAGACGTCAGCAGACGGCGAGGATTGTCGCGTCCCGTCGAATCGCAAAACACCGCCCGGCGCTTGCCCGTCAGAATGCACGCCACCAGCATGGCCCAATACTCCGGCCGGTGGTAACCAGGCAGCACCACAAGGTCCGCTCGGGTACGCAAGACTTCCATCGTGAGGCGATACGTCATGCGCCACGTCGGGACGTCCTCGTAGCAGCCGTCAAACAGTTTGCGCATCGGATAACGGTGGTACGCATAATCCACATCGGAAAAGCCGAGCCTGAAGTGTTCGGTCTCGGAGATCTGTACGATCGAGTATTTGATCGGGCTCGCCGCCGAGATGCTGTGCAGCGCCGAAAACACTACGCCTTTATGGCGCGACCACACTACGTTGTGGAAGATCATCACAGATGCGCTTGCCATGTCAGACCGTCCCTTCGGAGAGCGTCGTCGCGTCGAAATGCGCGACGAAATCCCGATACGTCGCTTCGATACCCTCCTGCAAGCCGATCCGTGCACGCCAACCGAGACGCGTCAGGCGCGATACATCCAGCAGCTTGCGCGGCGTGCCGTCCGGCCGCGACGGATCGAACTCGATCTGACCATCGAAACCCACCGCCTGCGCGACCCGCTGCGCGATCTCGCGAATGGTCAGATCCTCGCCCACGCCCACATTAAGCAGGCCATCGGCGACCTCCCGTTCCAGCACAAACGCGGTCGCGGCGGCCAGATCGTCGACATGCAGGAACTCGCGCCGTGGCGTGCCGGTACCCCACACCGTCAACACGCTATCGCCGTGCAGCTTCGCTTCATGTGCCTTGCGAATCAGCGCCGGCAGCACGTGACTGGTGCGCAGGTCATAGTTGTCGTTGGGACCGTAAAGGTTGGTTGGCATCAGCGCGATGAACTTCGTACCGTATTGCCGGTTATAGGCTTCGCACAACTTGAGCCCAGCAATCTTGGCGATCGCGTAGGGCTCATTGGTCGCTTCAAGCGCAGAACTTAACAGATATGCTTCCTTGATCGGCTGGGCACAGGCCTTGGGATAGATACACGACGATCCGAAGAAGACGAGACGCGTCACGCCTGCCTGATACGCGGCGTGAATCACGTTGGTTTCAATCGCGAGATTCTGGTAAATGAAGTCTGCCGGCTGGGAGGCATTGGCGAGAATCCCGCCCACCCGCGCCGCGGCGAGCAGGACCACATCCACGCGCTGGCTGGAGAAAAAGCGCTGCACCGCTGCCTGATCGAGCAGGTCCAGTTCCGCGTGGGTTCGGGTCAGAATCTCGGTGTAGCCGTCGGCCTGCAGACGGCGCACGAGGGCCGAGCCCACCATGCCCCGATGCCCAGCGACGAAGATGCGCGTGCCTTTATCCATGGCCGTTACTCGTGGTGTTCGAGCGCCGTGAAACCGGCAAGCGTCACCAGCGCATCGCGGCGCGCGATCTGGTAATCGGCGCGCACCATTTCTTTCACCAGTGCGTGGAATGGCGTCGACGGTTTCCAGCCAAGCCGCGCGTGCGCTTTGGACGGGTCACCCAACAGCGTCTCCACTTCCGTAGGCCGGAAGTAACGCGGATCCACGCGCACGATCACCTTACCCGGCGAGAGCCGGGTCTCCTTGCCCTCGACCTTCTCGACCACGCCGACCTCGTCCACGCCCTCGCCTTCGAAACGCACTGTCACGCCCAATTCAGCGGCTGCCGCCTGCACGAACTCGCGTACGCTGTACTGCGCGCCGGTGGCGATCACGAAGTCCTCGGGGCTTTCCTGCTGCAGCATCAACCACTGCATCTCCACGTAGTCACGCGCGTGGCCCCAATCGCGCAGCGCGGACAGATTGCCGAGATACATATCGTCTTGCAGGCCCACCGCAATGCGGCCAATCGCGCGAGTGATCTTGCGCGTGACGAAAGTCTCGCCCCGCACCGGCGATTCGTGATTGAACAGGATGCCATTGCACGCATACATGCCGTAGGCTTCGCGGTAGTTCACGGTGATCCAATAAGCGTAGAGCTTGGCTACCGCATAGGGGCTGCGCGGATAGAACGGCGTCGTTTCCTTTTGCGGCACTTCCTGCACCAGCCCGTAGAGTTCGGAAGTGGACGCCTGATAGAAGCGGGTCTTCTTTTCCAACCCGAGAATGCGCATGGCCTCAAGAATACGAAGCGTACCGAGACCATCTGCATTAGCGGTGTATTCCGGCTCTTCGAACGACACGGCAACATGGCTTTGCGCAGCCAGGTTGTAGATCTCGTCCGGCTGCACGCGCTGGATGATACGCACGATACTGGACGAGTCAGTCAGGTCGCCGTAGTGCAGGAAGAAATGCCGGTCCGCGACGTGGGGATCGCAACACAGGTGATCGATACGATCGGTGTTGAAGAGTGACGTACGCCGTTTTATGCCATGCACGTCGTAGCCTTTGGACAGCAGCAGGTCAGCCAGGTAAGAGCCGTCTTGCCCTGTCACGCCAGTAATCAAAGCGACCTTTCGATCCATTGTGTTCCCCTCTCCAGACGTTCGACTGCAATACCGCGCGCCGGGTGCGTCGTCCGACACGCAAAAGAAGCAAGCAACGTTGCTGCGGTGTAATGGCCGCCGTCAATCTGCGCGGCTCTCGTATCCGTAGTAGCCGGTATAGCCGCCCAGATTGAGCTTGGGTGGGGGCACGTCGGTAAGCAACACGCCATGCAGATTCACACCTGCGTTGATCAGGCGCTTGAGCGCTTCGGAGATTTCCATCGCCGGATGTCGTCCGTGCCGCACCACCATCAGCGTCGTACCCGCGTGCTTGCCGATCAGCGCGGCGTCGGTCACGGCCAGCACCGGCGGCGTATCGACAATCACGAGGTCATATGAGCGCGAGAAGTGTTCGAGCAAAGTGCGGAAGCGGTCACTCATCAGCAGTTCGGAGGGGTTACCCGGCAGGCCACCCTTGGTGAGCACGTCGAGCCCGGGCAGCACGTCGCGCAGTACGCACTCCTGCGGATCCGCGCCGTTCAGCACATCGGAGAGGCCCGGCGTGTGCGGCAAACCGAAATGCTTGTGGATGTCGCCGCGCCGCATGTCACCGTCGATTAGCAGCACCCGCTTGTGCGCCGAGGCCACCAGTGCCGACAAGTTGACCGACATGAAGGACTTGCCCGCATCGGGCCGCGAGCCGGTCAGCATGACGACGTTGTTGCGAGCCGATACCAGTGCGTATTGAAGCGTCGTGCGCAAGCTGCGCACGCCTTCAACGGCCACATCGTCCGGCGCCTGCGCGGCCAGCACATGAACTCCCGCCCGGCGCAAGCCGACATTGCGTTGCACACGGTTCT
The DNA here is from genome assembly GCF_049581445.1 of Paraburkholderia sp. Taxonomy (GTDB): domain Bacteria; phylum Pseudomonadota; class Gammaproteobacteria; order Burkholderiales; family Burkholderiaceae; genus Paraburkholderia. The sequence goes on from NZ_JBAURZ010000402.1 coordinate 39,761, forward strand.
GCAAGGTGCTGCGCGGCACCACCGCGCACACGGGCACGCCCAGCAGGCCCTCGATTTCCGTCGTATTCTGCACGCCGCCGTACAGGGTCTTGCGCGTGAATGCCGCCAGAATGCCGAGGATCAGGCCGAGACCGCCGCTAATCAGGATCAGCAGTGCGCGCTGCGGGCGCACAGGGTCATCAGCAGGCTCTGCGTAGTCGACCACCCGCACACTGCCAACCTGCCCAGCCTTGATGATGCGCAACTGCTGGGCACTATTGAGCAGGTTCGTATACAGCTCAGTATCGACGCGTACGTCACGCAACAGGCGCAACGCGGTTTGCTCGGTATCCGGTAGCGTCGACACGTTGTGCGTTAGCGAACCCTGCACGCTTTGCAACTGGGCAATCTGAGCATCGAGTGCGGCGACCGCAGGGTGCGCGGCAGTAAACCGCGTGGCGAGTTCCGCTCTCTGCTGTTGCAGATCCACGAGCTTGGTCTTGTTCTCCACGATCTGTTGCAGCAAGAGCCGGCTTTCCTCACTCAGATCCACCGTGCCCTGCTTGTTACGGAAAGTGTTGTAACGCTGCTCAGCCTGATCCAGTTCGCTGCGCAGTTGCGGCAACTGTTGATCGAGAAACGCCAACGTGTGTTCCGCCTCAGCCGACTTGCGATCGATATCCTGCTGCACATATTGCCGCGCGATCCCGTTGACGATCGCCGCAGTCAACTCGGGGTTGGCCCCTTCCAGCGTCACCGCGATAATCCCCGACTGCACGCTCGTCTCGACAACGTTGAGATCCTTTTGCAGCTTGTTGACCGTATCGAGCGTCGACCAGCGCGTCAGATCGTACTTCGTGCCGGGGCGTCCCACCAGTTGATCGACCTGCAAGCGCACCGGGCCACGCGGGGTGCTGCCTACTGCAAGCTGTCCGGCGCGTGCCCGCAGCACTTCCGCGCCAGTCTGATCGGTGAGCACATACTCGTCATCCTGCGTCACGGTTAGCGCGAAGGGCTTGCCGTAGAGTTCTTTCGGCGTATCGAACAGCGTCACGTTGATCTGTTCGCCGCCCCACCCGTACTCCGGCAGGCCGAACAGCGGTGTGGCAAGGCCATCGCTGCCGCGCCAGCGCGCAAGCAGGTTGCCGATCAGCGGAAAATGGCGCGGTGTTGCTGCGATATCCAGGTGAAGCTTGTTCACCGTCTCGTCGATGACAAGGCGCGAACGGATCAGTTCGATCTGCGCCGACGTAACCGCTTTCGTATCGAAGATCGACGCCATGGTTTGCAACGCGTCCTTGTTGCCATTCCCGTTGCCGTTACCATCGTTGGCGGTGTCCTCCACCTGGATCATCGCGTCGGCGCGGTACACCGGCGTTTGCACGAACGCCACCGTGGTGCCGATCACCAATGCCAGCAACGTCACCAGCAGAATCATCCGCCAGTGTTGCGAAATGACGGACAGGTAGTCCGAAAGCCGCAACTCATCACTGCTCTGGACATCGACATAGCGGTTTTCAAAGTTGGTAGCCATAGTGTCATCAATCCCGCACAACAATTGTGTTGACCTGTCGCGCCGGGTCCGTGACTGCGCCACGGACCCGGCTGCGGCTTACTTCGTGACAACCGCCGCGGTCAGCCCTGCATTGACCAACGGCAACAACAGATTCAGCACACGGCTGAAGCGCACGAGGCCGCCGGCATCGAGATACACGATGTCCTTCGGCTCGAGTTCGAACTGGTTGGCAAGCAGCATCGACACCGGCGAGGTGGCGTCGAGGTGATACACCTGCGGCTTGAGGCCAGGGCCGCCGCGAATCACGTACAGCTCCTTCGCGTCAGCCGTGCCGTTGTTGATACTGCCGGCCTGCGAAATCGCGTCGGCGAGCGACAGCTTGCCATTTCGCATCGGCAGCACGGTGCCCGGCTTGTTGACTTCGCCCATCAGATACACGCCGTAGTCTTCACGCGCCTCGATGCGCAGAATGTCGCCGTTTTTCAACACGATCTTCGACGGGTTCTGGTTGTTGTGCAGCATCTGCGCGACGTTGACGTAATAGGTCTTGTCATTACGCACGATCACGACATGACTCTGGTCGGCGGTCGGGCTAAAGCCGCCCGCGCGGTTGATGGCCTCGGTCAAGGTCATCGGAATGTCGTTGATGGACTGCGAACCGGGCGTGCGCACTTCGCCGTCTATATAGATCTGCGCCGAACGAAACGACGCGACCCGCACAGTGACCTGGGGCTTGACCATCAACTTGCTCAGGTTTGTGTAGATTTTGCGCTGTACCTGCTCAACCGTGTCGCCGGCGACGTGTAGCGTGCCCACATAGGGAAACTGAAGATTGCCGTCATGATCGACGATAAAGCCCAGCGCCGCATCCGACGGACGCGTGGACGCAGTCGGATTGCCCAACGCGGCGTTCAGTTCCGGGTGGTCCCATACGGTAATCTGCAACACGTCGCCAGCGCCGAGCTTGTACGGACCGGCATCGCCGAACAGCGGCGTCAGATCGTTGGCGTCGCCCTGCACGTATGATTGCTGGGCCTGCTGCACGGTGGCCAGCGTGATGTCGGTGATCGGCACCTGCTGGGCGCCGGTTGCCGTGCCATCGTCGGCGTTGCTTACGGGCAGCGTGGGTGGCTGCACCATGCGCTCGCCTGGTACGATCGAGCATGCCGCCAGCATCGCGAAGGTTGTTAAAAGCCCCAGCGTACGCACACGTTGAACGATTGCATGCGTGACGCCATCCTTATTCACTGACTTGGTTATTTGACACATATTAGTCTCCCTCAGTGCGTCAATAAGCGTTGTTATGCATCAGGCCCTTAACGATTGTGGCCGCGATAATGCGCATGTCCAACCCGAAAGACCAGTTGCCGAGGTAATACAGGTCATGCTCCACACGCCGCTCCATCTTTTCGATGCGATCGGTTTCGCCGCGAAAGCCATTGATTTGCGCCCATCCGGTAATGCCAGGCTTGATCCGGTAGCGCTGGATGTAGCCCGCCACCACCTTCTGATAAAGATCATCGTGTTCGAGCGCATGCGGGCGCGGCCCCACCACCGACATATCACCGCGCAACACGTTGAAGAATTGCGGCAGCTCATCCAGACTCGTGCGCCGCAAGAAGGCGCCTACCCGCGTGATGCGGGCGTCGTGACGCGTCGCCTGATGCAGCGAACCGGCTGCCTCGCAGTGCAGGCGCATCGAGCGGAACTTGTAGATCGTGAAGACGCGACCGTCTGCGCCTTTACGTTTCTGTTTGAAGATCACCGGCCCGCGCGACGAGAGTTTGACGGCGATGGCGATCGCCATCAGCAATGGCGCGAGCGAAACCAGCGCTAGCGCGGCAAAGAGGCGATCGAACATTTCTTTTTGCAACTGCGCGGTTTGCGATAAGGGCGATGCGACCAGGTTGATGGCCGGCACGCCGAGCAGATCGATCATGGTGCTGTCGAACATCGCCACACTGCGCAGATCGGGCATGAAACGGATGTTCACCAGATCCTCGCGCAACTCTTTCACGCATTCGTAAATGGTGTGCTCTTCCGAAAGGGGCAACGCAAGCCACAATTCGTGGACGTCCTGGGCGCGCAGGTAGTCGGCGAATGCGGGCAATTCGTTGAAGGCGCGTGCGCCCGCGATGGCATCGCTCAGGGCGGGTTCGTCGTGCGACACATCAAGCACGGCGACCGTGCGAAAGCCCGCCGCCGTGCAACCGTCAATTTTTCGCACCAGCGCAGCAGCATGCGCACCGCGCCCGACAACCGCAACCTTGCGAAGATTCAGCCCGGACTGACGCACACGAGCGAGCACCCGATGCACCACGATCCGCGCGACGATCATCAGCGTGCCAGTCGTGCCGGTCCAGTAGGCCAGCCACAGACGCGAAACAAAGTCGCTGCGATGCAAGGTGTACATCAACACCAGCGCGCAGATCTGCACAGTGATCCAGGCGAGCGACACCTGGCCGATCAGTTCGAGCTTGGAACGGCCCCGCCATGACACGTAGACGCCGAAAGCCGGAAACAGCGCCAGCGCGAACGCCGCAGAGAAGGCCACAAACGCATAATAGATATTGCTCTGCCCGAGTTCATCAAAGCGGACATGAGACGCTATACCCGCGCCGGCAACGATCAACGTGACATCCACGAGGCGCGCGGCCAATGCTGAAGGCTTGATCATTTTTCTCTCCCCACCCGCATCGAAACAGATTCGCCTACTACGCCAAACTTAATTGCAGCGACCGTACGTATCGTCAAAACGGACGATGTCGTCCTCGCCGAGATAAGACCCCGATTGAACCTCGATGATTTCGAGCGGCACCTTGCCCGGGTTCTCCAGCCTGTGCCGCACACCCAGCGGAATGAACGTCGACTCGTTTTCACTCAGCAGAAAATGCTCGTCGCCACGCGTGACCATTGCGGTGCCCCGCACCACGACCCAATGCTCAGCGCGATGGTGATGCAATTGCAGCGAAAGCCGCGAACCCGGATCCACCACGATGCGCTTCACCTGAAAACGTTCGCCGTGATCGATCGAGTCGTAAAAGCCCCACGGGCGGCGCACCTTGCGATGCTCGTCCGCTTCAGGCGAATGCTGTGCCTTGATGCGTGCAACCAGTCCCTTGACGTCCTGCACATGCGAGCGATCCGCCACCAGTACCGCGTCTGCGGTTTCCACCACGACGACGTTGGTGGTGCCCACACACGCGACCAGCCTCCCTTCCGAATGCGCGTACGACGAACTCGCTCCTTCGAACAGCACCCGGCCGCGTCCGACATTGCCGGCCGCATCTTTATCGAGCGCATCCCATACCGCATCCCACGAGCCGAGGTCGGACCAGCCGGCCACCAGCGGGACGACGACACCCTCAAAGGGTGCGCCCTCTGGACCGGCCACGCCAAGCCGCTCCATCACCGCATAGTCGATCGAATCCGCCGGCGTTTTAACAAAGGCTTCGGCCTGCGGCCGGAAAAATGGTCCGTCCGCGTGTCCACCGGCGATCGCTGCAAGACAGGCCTCAGCGATAGCCGGTTGCAGGCGCGTGACAAGTTCGAGCCAGACCGACGCCTGCACGATAAAAATGCCGCTGTTCCACCAGTAAGCGCCCGACGCGACGTATTGCGTCGCCAGTTCGAGCGCGGGTTTTTCGACGAACCGTTCGATACGGAAGGCGCCACAGTCAACTTCATCGCCGAGGCGAATGTAGCCGAAGCCAGTGTCGGGCCGGGTGGGCGGCACGCCTAACGTAGCAATGGCGCCGCGCTGGGCGTGCTCAGCCGCGCGCGCAATCGCTTGCTGAAACGCTGCGGTATCGAGGATCGCGTGGTCGGCCGGCATGACCACCAGAATCGCGTCTTCGCCATCGCGCACGGCG
>NZ_JBAURZ010000403.1:0-7565 GCF_049581445.1 Paraburkholderia sp.
CGCAGGGCCAGCACGCGCGGCATCGGTAGCGCGAGTCCCTGGCCGCTCAGCAGCACGTCGTGCCAAAGCCGCCCGGCGAAAGTCGGTGCGTTCACGCGCAAGACCGGCCCGCTGCCCGACTCTTCCGCAGGGACCCGCTCAGGCACCTCGCCGATGCAATAGACGCCGCGCAACAGCGGCGCGGTGCCGTCCGTCGCGCCGCGCAGGACCAGATCCACGCGTTCGCGCAATGGCACACGCAAGCGGTCGAGGCGCTGGGGCAAAAGAAACAGCGCGTCGCCAACGCTACCGTTAAGCGTACCGAGTTCGACGATGGTTTCTGCCAGCGCCGCACGCATCGACGCAAACGCTTCGTCGAGCCACGCGTCTTCGTAGGTACGCCGTGACGCATACGGCGACGCCCAGCCGAGCGTCGCGCCGCTAGCGGCGCTTTGCAGGCCGTCGGCGAGATCGTCGAAACCTGGCAGCGCATTGCAGTTGCTAATCACGATATAGAGCGGCAGCATCAAGCCGATTTGCCGCTGTAGCGCGATGAGCTTGCGCGACGACTCCAGCGCGACCGCACTCATCTCATGTGGCTCGCCATCTTCCGTGACTAGCGCGTCGGCGGGGATGACCCAGACGATTGCATCGAGCGGACGCCCTGCCCTGTTACGCAGCAAGGCGCGCAGCAGCCTGCGCGATGCACCGAGACGCCGATCCACCGCTGACATCGCGAACACGTCGTTTGGCTCGGCGATCACCAGTCCTTCAGCGTCGTTCCAGATTCGCCCAAACCACGCCGGTTCGCCCACCGGTGTCAGGCGCCAGCCGCGACACAGCGCATCAATGGCGGCCGGCGCACCGGTGGCGAGAACGCGTGGCACGGAGTAGGGATCATTCACGCTCATGCGGACGTGAGCCGCACGCATCGTTGCGGCAAAGCTGCGCAATGGCCGCTCGTCCTGACGCATACGCCAGAACCGCAGCGCAACGGCGAACACAAGCCCGACCAGCAGCAACGCAATCAGGACGAGGAGGATCGTGATCAACGTCACGGCTGGCTCCCACGTGCATCCGCGGCGGTACGCAGGAAACCCGTAGTCGTATCCACCGCTGGCACCGCTGGCACCGCTGGCACCTCTGTCAGCGTATTGCGTTGAGGCAGCGCTGGTGGATCAGTCACCGCTGGCTGCGGACGCGGTTTGACTGGCACCCGTAAGACCGCGCCAGAAATACTCTTGTTGCTGGCCGGGGTGGGTGTCGCGTCAGCCAGCGCAATGGCCTGAAACTGTATCACCGAAGGGCGTACACCGGCCGTCGCAAGCGACCACAGCAGATGCGACAGGCCGAGCAGGACAAACACCCCAACGCCGAGTAGCGCGACGAAACGCGCGTTGTCCGGAAACATTTTGGTAAGCGAAACAGTTCGGCGCGGCATCAGCGCCACGCGTTCAAGCGGTTCAGTCAAATGGGCCGGTTCCGCATCGCGTTGCATGGCGAACGCAAACAGCGCATGGCGCAGTTGATCGTGCCGCAGCGAGCCAGCCTGGCCGCGCAACCGCCCCCTGAAACCAAGGATCAGACACGCCAGATACACATTGGCCAGATCGCGTTGCGATGGATCACGCTCTACCAGTAGCGCTTCCATCGCATCCGGCAATCGTTCGCCCGCCGAGCGTGTGCCGAACACCCGCACCTCGAGTGGTTTTGCCTCCCATGCAGCGTGGCCGGGCCAGTCGGAAAACAGCAGCAGTTCGTCGAGCAGCGCGACGAACGCATACTGGGCTGCGGCGATATCGGTCTCGCCTGCCGCGCCCGTCCACGCCATGGCTTCACGCGCCAGCCGGCGAGTCACCGAGGCCAGTTGCGCCGCCACCCTGTCGGTCACGCTTTCGGTCTGCGCAAGCACCTCCTGGGGTGCCTCGCTGGCGCGATTCAGTACGTCGCGCGTTTCCATCGCGCGGCGGAATGCGTCAACAAACGCCCGTGTGAGCGGTGCGCGTTCGTCACCGGAGAGGTTTGCGTAGTCACTCATCGGTGCTACGCGCCACTTCGCCGGATGGATCGTTGGCTTCGCCGGCGGGCGTAAACAGCTGTACCGCCCACGGCGCGGCGCCACGCACACCCGCACCCACATCGATATGCAAGGGCTGAGTTGTATCGAACCAGTTATCGTCGAGCGCGATCACGAACATCGCGGTATCGTCGCCCGCGCTGTAGGCAGCCCGCTCGTCGCGCGACAACCGCCGCCGTGCAAGTCCGCGCATCCGTTGGCGCGACAGCGTCGGCAAATGCTCGCGCGAAGCAATCGCTGTCTGCTCCAGCCAGGCACTCGCGTCGTGTTCGGCGGCATCGCCCGGCATGCGCAAACCGATCACCAGTTCGCCCGGTGCGGCTGCACCTGCGTCTGCTGGCAGATCGATCCAGAAGCCGCCCGCGCCAGCGGTGAACTGGCGCACGCGATAGCCCTGGCGCACCGTCGAGAGCGCCGCGTCAATCCATTCGAGCAGCGGTTCAAATGACGCCAGCAACTCCGAATAGTCGAACGGCGCAAAGGTCGGCACACCACGGGTTGGCCGCAGGCTCGAAAGACCTCCCGCCATGCCGGCGAGGATGCGGTAAAGATCAAGCGGATGCACGGCGCGCGAATGCAGCGCGGCTTCGATTTCTGGCAAGCGCATCCACAACGCTGCGAGTTGCCGCTCGATCTGTCCCGCGTCGTCGCGCTCGCCGGCGCGGCGTGCCGCATCGAGGCGGCCGGAGAGGAATACGCACTTCTCCCGCGCGCGCATTGCGATGCGCATGATACGCATCCCAAGCGGCGATTCCGGCCCGACGAACGGACATGGCGGCACATACTCGGTGAGCGCCACGCCGCCGCCCTGCTGTCTCAACTGCATCAATGGCAAACGTTCGTATTCCTGATTGCCCAGATCGGTCATCAGATGCAGGCTAGGCCGCCATGTGGTGATCGCTGCGGGTTCGGTGCCGGTCGTCAGATCGGGCACCCCTTGCGTTTGATGCTGGCGGTAACGGGCCCCACGTTGATCGATCTGGCCACCGCGGTATAGCGGCGGCACAGCCAGATACACAGTAACGACCTGATCCGGTGAACTGAATGCCTGACGCACGTCGATCTGCAACACCGGATCGTCGGCAGCATGACGGATCGGCAAACCGTCAGACAGGATCGCGTCAAGCCGGGTGATGCGCACCAGGCCTTCGGCAAGCCCTGCCTCTTCCTGTTCCAGTGTCAGCACGCCCCAGTAGTGCGGCCTGGCCGCGCCGGCCAGCAGCGCCGCATGTCCGGCCGCGTACAGCGCCTGGGTCTGGAAATGCTGCGGCAGCAAGGGCATGCCTTCAAACCAGCAAATCGTATCCGGAAACAGATTGCGCATCATGGTTGAACACTAGCCCCCTGGTTACCGCCTGCCGTCGCGGCACGGATACGCCCGCTAAGATTCAATCGCCGCCGTGTCGCCGTCACATCGCAGCCGTCGATGTCGTCGAAGTTCATGGTGGGCTCTAACGGGCGACCAACTGCAGATCCTGGTCACCCAGTTGCAGCAGTGGCTTCGCCGGTCCGCCATCGAGCCGCACCCGGTGGGCGCCGGCGGTCTGGTAATCGGCGAACACCAGCACTCCAGCCGCGCGCTGCCCATCAAAGGCGAACGGGGAGTCGGAGATCTGCTGGCCGGGCACGAGTTCGTACGAGATGACGCTCAGATCTTTGGGGTAGTCGCGACGCAGCTGGTCGCGCTGTGCAAACCATTTGGCCGACGGCAAGCCGAGCAACGTGTCGAGCAATTGAGGATTGCGCACCAATACCGCATCCACCGCAATGGGCGTATCGAGGTTTGCCTGCGCCGTCACTGCGATCGCCAGCGAGTCGACCTTGACGCGCGGCAACGACGCCGAACAACCCGCGACGCACAGCATGGCCACAAGCGGCATCGACCACAGCCGAGGCGTCCGGCAACGCTGGCCAGCGGCAAGACGCAAAGCATTTATCACGTCGATATCCCCTTTCCCCTCGTCTCCGGTCGCGCTGGCTGGCAAGCTCGCCGTGTTTAAAACGGCCTCGCGAAGCGCTATCGTCCTCGCATGTTTTTTGCGCGCCAGGCATCTCCCAGTTTTCAGGCGCGTTCTCACGGAACACGTTCCGCGGCGAGCGTAGTCTACAAAAGGCGCCGTGTACACCGAAATTGCGGCTTCACTGGGTCGTGACTCTGCCATGAAACGGTCACGATGGGCGAGTTCTACTTCTCGCTCGATGCTTCCGCGCAAACGTTAAAATTTTTGTTTGAATTTCGCTGAAGACTATCGTAGAGTATTTTTGTCTGAGTTTTTTGCGGCGAGTGGAATTTTTTTCGGATTCCTCTCGACGTAGCTTTCCGGGGTTCGGTGCGCCTTGTGAGATCGAAGGGTTAATGCCCCTCCGCTGGTGCCTTGCACTCGCTATTTCTGGTGGAATCACGCAGTGCGGCGCGATCGCGTTTTCGATTGCCCGAGTGGATGCGCTCGTCCAGGCGCAGGCGCTCACGCAGCTTGATATCGAAAGCAGGGTTTATCGCGCGAGAAACAAAAGAAGCGGTGCATGCACCGCGCTATTAACGCGTCATAAGAACCAATATCGAGGAGCGACCATGGCCGACAGTACCCAACACTGGTTCGAGAGGAACCGCCCGCCGCGCGTCCAGATCACCTACGACGTCGAAACCGGCAACGCAATCGAGAAAAAAGAGCTGCCGCTGGTAGTCGGTATTCTGGCCGACCTGTCGGGCCAGCCCGAAGCGCCGCTGGCGAAGCTTTCGGAGCGCCGCTTCGTCGACATCGATCGCGACAATTTCAACGACGTGATGAATTCGATCGGACCACGCGTGTCCCTGCAGGTCGACAATACGCTGGCGGGCGACGGTAGCAAGCTGAACCTCGCGCTCAGGTTCCAGCATATCGACGACTTCGACCCGGTGCAGATCGTCCAGCAGATCGCGCCGCTCAAGCAACTCTACGATGCGCGGCTGCGCCTGCGCGACCTGCTTACCAAGCTCGACGGCAACGATGAGCTCGACAAACTGCTGCAGGACGTGGTGCATAACACGCAGGGGCTGACTGAAATCAAGTCAGCTCATCCGCAGGACGGTGTCGTCGCGCAACTGCCCGCCCCGGCAGAGCCGACTGATCCCGCAGGCGACGCGCCCGCAAGCGCCTGAGCCACGCACGCCTCAAGGAGACACTGATGTCAGATATACAAACCACGGCTGCGCCTGCGCAGACCGAAACCCTTACGTTGCTCGACCGTATCGTTCACGACGGCCGCATGGCTCACGACGACGAGCAGCAGCAGCACGCCCGCGAACTGCTCGCCGAGTTCGCGCTGCAGGTGCTCGACAAGAACATGACGGTCAGCCGCGACACCGTCGCGATGATCAACGATCACATCCGCAAGATCGACGAACTGATTAGCGAGCAGCTCAATCAGGTCCTGCACCATGCGGACATGCAGTCGCTTGAAGCATCGTGGCGCGGCATTCATTTCCTCGTGAAGAACAGTGAGACCGGCACGCGCCTGAAGCTGCGCCTGCTGAACGTGTCGAAGAAAGACCTGCAGAACGATCTGGAAAAGGCCATCGACGTCGACACCAGTGCGCTCTTCAAGAAGGTCTACGAAGAAGAATACGGCACCTTTGGCGGCCATCCGTTCAGCGTGCTGGTTGGCGACTACTATTTCAGCCGCCAGACTCCCGACATCAGTTTGCTCGAGAAGATCGCCGCGGTTGCGGCGGCGGCCCACGCCCCCTTCATATCGGCTGCGCATCCCCAGCTGTTCGACATGGGCAGTTTCACTGAACTGAGCGTGCCGCGCGATCTGTCGAAGGTGTTTGAGACGATCGACATGCACCGCTGGCGCGAATTCCGCAAGAGCGAAGATTCGCGCTACGTAGCGCTGGTATTGCCGCATATATTGATGCGCCGTCCTTATCATCCGGACAGTAATCCGGTGGAAGGCATGAGTTTTGTCGAGGACGTCGACGGCACCGAACATTCAAAGTATCTGTGGGGCAATGCGGCCTATGCCTTGGGCCAGCGCATCACCAACGCCTACGCGCAGTTCAGCTGGTGCGCCGCAATCCGCGGCGTGGAAGGCGGCGGCGCGGTCGAGAAACTGCCCGACCACATCTTCCAGACGGCCTCCGGTGACAAGGCGATGAAGTGCCCGACCGAGATCGCGATCACAGACCGGCGCGAAAAAGAGCTTGATTCGCTCGGTTTTATCGCGCTGTGCCACAAGAAGAGCGAGGGACTGGCGGTCTTCTTCGGCGGCCAGACCGCCAACAAACCCGTGGCCTACAACACCAATGAGGCCACCGCTAACGCCCGTATTTCGGCCATGCTCCCTTATGTGCTTGCCGCGTCGCGGTTCGCGCATTACCTCAAGGTGATCATGCGCGACAAGGTCGGCAGCTTCATGACGCGGGACAACGTGCGCTCCTACCTGAACACCTGGATCGCCGATTACGTGCTGCTCAACGACAATGCGCCGCAGGAAATCAAGGCGCAGTATCCGTTGCGCGAAGCGCGTATTGATGTGACGGAGATCGCCGGCAAACCTGGAGCCTACAAGGCGACGGTATTTTTGCGGCCGCACTTCCAGCTCGAAGAGCTTACCGCTTCGATCAGGCTGGTCGCAGCGCTGCCACCATCCGCCGCAGCCTGATTCCTGCCGGCCCTGTAGCACCCACTGCCATCCTCGCGGCGCGGCCATTCCGGCACGCGCCGCTTCAACACGTTTCAGGAGCGCTCAGTCATGGATTCGATCATTCTCGATCTCGGCGACGACATTAAAGGCGAATGCACCATTGAAGGCTATACCGACAAGATCGAAGTGATGTCGTATAGCCATAACGTGGCGATGCAGGTCACCAACGACGTCAGTAACTCGGAACGCACCTCGGGCAAACCGCATGTCGGCGAATTCACCCTCACGAAGTTCGTCGACGTGTCTACACCGACCCTGAACGAATACTGCTGCGCCGGCAAGGCGTTGGCGACGGCAACCGTGATCGTGGGCCGTAATGCCGCCGAAGAGGACGGCAAGATCATGCCGTTTATCACCTACACACTCAGCAATGTCGTGCTGAGTAACGTCAGCGTGTCGGGCGGCGCTGGCGGTAAACCGGTCGAAACACTGTCGCTGAACTTCACGAAGATCAAGTGGGAACTGACGGCGCAAAAGGACGATGGTGCGAAAGAAGGAACCGCTGCCTCGACCTGGGATCTCGCCGCCAACAAGCTGGCCAAGGCGGCCTAGGCCTTGACACACTCATCCGCCAGCTGCCTGCTCGCCCCCACTGCGAGGCCTCATGTCGCCCATTGACGCCTTCGCCGCCCCAACGCCGCTTTTTGAGCGGCTCGAAGACGATGCCCCGTTTGTGCTCGCCGAAACGCCTGCGCAACGCTCGCTCACGCGTGATGGGCTACGTGCTTCGGTGCGCGCCGAACTGATACGGCTGCTCAACACGCGGCGCGGGCGCACTGGCGCGCGCCGGCCGCTCGATGTGCTCGATTACGGCTTGCAGGAC
>NZ_JBAURZ010000404.1:0-12674 GCF_049581445.1 Paraburkholderia sp.
ATCGCAGGCGTACCGGACCGCTTGCCCGCACCGTTCGGCCCGGCTGCCCCAGCTCCACGCGCCGACGACGCAGCTCCACCACCGCCGGTCGGCGCCGGCTCGAAGGCCAGCATGCGCAGCAGCGTCATCGTGAAGCCAGCGTATTCGTCCGGCGCGAGACCCAGTTCGCTGCGGCCGATGGTGGCAATCTGATAGAACAGTTGAACCTGCTCGGCGCTCAATGCTTCAGCAAAACGCCGCAAATCCACCGCTTCAGGCCACTCGTCAAGTACCGACGAAGGGTGAAACTGAGCCCAGGCGATCCGGTGCAGCAGGCTCGCCAGATCCTGCAGCGCGGTCGAGAACGACAGGCTGCGCAGCGACATTTCATCGGCCACGGACAGCACCGCTGCGCCATCGCCATCAGCGAGCGCGTCGAGCAAACGGATCAGGTAGCTTTGGTCGAGCGCGCCGAGCATGCCGCGCACCGCTTCTTCAGTGACCTGATTCGCGGAATAGGCAATCGCCTGGTCGGTCAGCGACAGCGCATCGCGCATCGAGCCGTCCGCCGAGCGAGCCAGCAAGCGCAACGCCTGGACCTCGAACGGCACGTGTTCCTCGCCGAGGATGCGCTCCAGATGCGACACGATATGCCCAGCCGGCATCTGCTTCAGATTGAATTGCAGACAGCGCGACAGCACGGTGACCGGGATCTTCTGCGGATCGGTCGTGGCGAGGATGAACTTGACGTGGGACGGCGGTTCCTCCAGCGTCTTCAGCATCGCATTGAACGCGTGGTTCGTGAGCATGTGCACTTCGTCGATCATGTAGACCTTGAAGCGCGCATCGACCGGCGCATAAACCGCGCGCTCAAGCAGCGCGGCCATCTCGTCGACGCCGCGGTTACTCGCCGCGTCCATCTCCACATAATCGACAAAGCGCCCTTCGTCGATCTCCCTGCACGCGCGGCATACGCCGCAGGGTGTCGAGGTCACGCCGGTTTCACAATTGAGCGCCTTGGCGAAGATGCGCGAGAGCGTCGTCTTGCCGACTCCGCGCGTCCCGGTGAACAGATAGGCGTGATGCAGACGCCCGCCGTCGAGCGCATGCGTGAGCGCGCGCACCACGTGCTCCTGTCCGACGAGCGAAGCGAAATCCTTCGGCCGCCATTTGCGTGCGAGAACTTGATAGGTCATGAGGAAATTGTATCAGTAACGATAGCGCGCAAAGGCGAATGGACTGCGTACCGACATGCGCCGCCCGCCTCATTGAAAATGGCTAACGAGCTGATAGAAAAAATAGCGGGAGGTGAGGCAGAGAAGCGAAAAGAGAAACCGAAGCGACACGCTTCCATGGAAGCATGCGAACCCAGACAGCACCACACGAGCCACAAGGAGGGCCCACAGACAAGTGCTTTGGGAATACCGACAGAAAAAGGAAGGTGACGAGCCTGACCCTCGGCACTGGTGGAAAACGGCTGTGGCTGCTTCGTTCCCGACCTGACCAGGTTGACCGCCCCTCCATGCGAGGAGGCCCGTCACGAAAGATTCTACCATCGGTCGGCGAGCCGCGCGACTGTTAACCTGCACAAAGCGCGCACAAAGTTCGAACGCGAGCCACTTGTGTTCGCGCGAGCGGCCTCCAGATAGGCCTTGTAGCAGCAGATCGTGCTCACGCGGCAAGCCTTGGCCCTACTGCCCGCATGAGTACTATCACCACCGGCAACGCATAGCAATTTAGGCTAAACTGGCGTACGAATGTCCCGTAAAGACGAGCATTCTGCGCATTCCGGAGCGCTTCGAGAGGAACGCCCGTGAGTGTCACAGCGCGGCTCCCTTTGCGGCAACGCGAACGGAAGTTTTCTTAGTTTGATGTATCGTGGCGAGCAATCCAGGCGGGCCTCGATCCGAGAGAGGTATTCATACATGAGCGAACAAATCAAGCATATCAGTGACGCATCGTTCGAACAGGACGTCGTTAAATCCGACAAACCCGTGCTGCTCGATTTCTGGGCGGAATGGTGCGGTCCGTGCAAGATGATTGCGCCGATCCTCGACGAAGTCGCCAAGGACTACGCTGACCGCCTGCAGATCGCCAAGATCAATGTAGACGAACATCAGTCGACGCCGGTGAAGTTCGGCGTGCGCGGCATCCCGACGCTGATCCTGTTCAAGAACGGCGCGGTCGCGGCGCAGAAGGTCGGCGCCCTGTCGAAATCGCAACTCACCGCGTTCCTCGACGGTAATCTGTAATTGCTTTAATTGAAGTACCGTTGAGCGTGTTGTCACCTGACAACACGCTCAACGAGAATATGCGTTTATGCCACGCTGGCTAAAATTGGCGTGTGCTATGCTAGAATCCGCAAAACGTCGAAAAGACGCTTAAGTCCTTGAGCGGTTCCGCTCACTCTCCTCCCAGATTTCATTTCAGGTCGCACCTTCTCCTGCGGGTTCTCCGTATGCATTTATCCGAGCTTAAGACTCAGCACGTGTCCGAATTGATCGAGATGGCCAATGGCCTCGAGATCGAAAGTGCGAACCGCCTGCGCAAGCAGGAACTGATGTTCGCCATTCTTAAAAAACGCGCCAAGACTGGCGAAACAATTTTCGGCGACGGCACGCTCGAGGTGCTGCCTGACGGCTTCGGCTTCCTGCGTTCGCCGGAAACCTCCTATCTGGCGAGTACGGACGATATTTATATCAGCCCGTCGCAAATCCGCCGCTTCAATCTGCATACCGGCGACACCATCGAAGGTGAAGTGCGTACGCCGAAAGACGGCGAGCGTTATTTCGCGCTGGTGAAGGTGGACAAGGTCAACGGCCAGCCGCCGGAGGCCTCGAAGCACAAGATCATGTTCGAAAACTTGACGCCGCTGCACCCGAACAAGGTGCTGCTGCTCGAGCGTGAGATGCGCGGCGAAGAAAACGTGACCGGCCGCATCATCGACATGATCGCGCCGATCGGCAAGGGCCAGCGCGGTCTGCTGGTCGCCTCGCCGAAATCGGGCAAGACGGTGATGCTTCAGCACATCGCGCATGCCATCAAGCAAAACCACCCGGACGTGATCCTGTTCGTGCTGCTGATCGACGAACGCCCGGAAGAAGTGACCGAAATGCAGCGTTCGGTGGCAGGCGAAGTGATTGCCTCCACGTTCGACGAACCGGCTGCGCGTCACGTTCAGGTCGCCGAAATGGTGATCGAAAAGGCCAAGCGCCTCGTCGAAATGAAGAACGACGTGGTGATTCTGCTGGACTCGATCACGCGTCTCGCACGTGCCTACAACACCGTGGTGCCGGCTTCCGGCAAGGTGCTGACGGGCGGTGTCGACGCCAACGCGCTGCAACGTCCGAAGCGCTTCTTCGGTGCAGCCCGCAATATCGAGGAAGGCGGTTCGCTGACCATCATCGGTACGGCCCTGATCGAAACCGGCAGCCGCATGGACGACGTGATTTACGAGGAGTTCAAGGGCACCGGCAACATGGAAGTGCACCTGGAACGCCGTCTGGCTGAAAAGCGCGTCTACCCGTCGATCAACCTGAACAAGTCCGGCACGCGTCGTGAAGAACTGCTGATCAAGCCCGAGATCCTGCAAAAGATCTGGGTGCTGCGCAAGTTCATCCACGATATGGACGAAGTCGAAGCCATGGAATTCCTGCTCGACAAGATTCGCCAGACGAAGAGCAATTCCGAGTTCTTCGACATGATGCGTCGCGGCGGCGGCGGCTAATACCTGCCCTGCCTGAAATTGGCATCCGGCATACGCTGCCTGTTGCCGCAAAAACGCCCACGCTGTGGGCGTTTTTTTTCGCCTTCGACAGCTTCTACATCTTTCACACTCTCCACGCCCTCCACACTCGCCACGCCCCCGCACACTCCGCTCCTTCTGCGCCGCCCGCTAACCATTCAAGCGAGCGCCTGCAATGACTCATTGCGACCATCAACATATACGTGAACGTACACGTTGAACTATAATTCGAGGAATCTTTTATGGCCTGAAACCATCATGTCAAAGGACCGCCCCACCCTGCTGACGGTGCGCGACGCCGCCGAGCGGTTGCAAGTCACCGCACGCACACTCAAGTACTACGAAGAACGCGGACTCGTCTCGCCTACCCGCAGCGAAGGCCGCTACCGGCTCTACGACGCAGACGATATCGAGCGCTTCTCACGCATCCTGCGTCTGCGTTCGTTGGGTTTTTCCTTGCAGGGCATCACCGAGATGCTCAAGCGCCCGCTCGAGTCGGTGGAAGGCGGTCGCAGACGCTACTCGAACGAATCGTTGCAGCACATTCGCGACGGGCTCGCGCAGCAGGTCGCCGCGCTCGACACCCGCATCGACGCCATGCGCCGCGAACTGAAAAACGCGCAGATGTTGAAGAGCGAACTCAGCCACGACCTTGACTATGTTGAGCGGCGCCTCGCTGGCGAAAATGCCGATACGCTCATACAGCAACGTCGCGCCGCTCAGTCGAAACGCTCGCCAAAGAAATCCAGCGCACCGGACGACTCTGCATGAGCACCGCCTCTTCCCGGGTGCCGCTCTTTAGCGTCGAGAAACTGCGCGGCGATTTTTTCCCCTGGGTGCTGGCCGTCGTGACTGGCCTCGATTATTTCGACAACGCAATCTTCTCGTTCTTCGCCAGCTATATTGCCGGCGGCGTCAATGCCTCTCCCGATGAACTGGTGTGGTCATCGAGCGCGTACGCGATAGCCGCCGTGCTCGGCATCCTGCAACAGCAATGGTGGGTCGAACGCTTCGGCTACCGCCGTTACGTGGCGGGCTGCATGCTGCTGTACTCCGCGGGGGCGGTCGCTGCGGCCTTGTGCGAAACATCGTTCGAACTGGCCTTCGCCCGCGGCTTTCAGGGCTACTTTATCGGCCCGATGATGGGCACCTGCCGCATCCTGATCCAGATCAGCTTCAAGCCGCAACAACGTCCGGTGGCGACGCGCGCATTTCTGGTGTTGATCGTGTTGAGCAGCGCTCTCGCGCCACTGGTCGGCGGTCAACTGGTCGCGCATTTCGACTGGCGCGCCCTATTCGCCTGCACTGCGCCCGTGGGCGTGTTGTTCGCCATTCTGGCGCTGCTCGCGCTGCCCAACTCGGGCGGCCGTCAGCCCGAAGAACGCGGCTCGGCGAACTTTTGGCCCTATCTGGTATTTGCATTCGCACAAGGCGCGCTGCAAATCGTGCTGCAACAACTGCGCTTTCAGTTATTCACCGCGTCACCCGGCCTGATTCTCCTGAGCGTCACCGGCATTGGCGCGCTGGGCTGGTTTGCATACCATCAATGGCACCATCCGACGCCTCTCGTGCGCCTCACCGCCTTGCGCCAGAAGCCCTTTCAGGTTGGTCTTGTGCTCTACATGTTCTACTACTACGAGTCGACCGCGTTCAGTTATCTGATCTCGCGTTTCCTCGAAAGCGGGCTCGGCTATCCCGTGGAGAACACCGGGCGGCTGGTCGGCGTCACCTCGTTGATTTCCGCGAGCGCACTATTCGTCTATCTGCGTTATTCAAAACTGCTGCCACGCAAGAAGTGGATCATCGTGCCGGGCTTCGCGGTCGCTGCATTCGCCGCGGCGTGGATGACGCGTATGGCGCCCGATGTCGGCGAGCAGGCGTTGCTGATACCGCTGCTGCTGCGAGGTTTGCTGTTACTGTTCATCGTGCTGCCGGTCGCCAATCTGACGTTTAAAATCTTTGCTATCGAGGAGTTTACGCATGGCTACCGGCTGAAGAACATCGTTCGGCAGCTGACCATTTCGTTTGCGACGGCCTCCGTGATCATCATCGAACAACACCGGGAAGCCTTGCATCAGGCGCGGCTCGCCGAATTCGTGAATCCGTTCAATCCGGCCTTCCAGAATACGATGGCCACGCTGAGCAACGGCTTCGCGGCCACCGGCCGCTCGCTCGAACAGGCGCACGCTCTGGCCATCGGGCAGATCAGCCGGATGGTGGCGCAACAAGCGAGCTTTCTGAGTTCTATCGACGGCTTCTATTACCTGATTGGCGTGGCGGTATGCGGCGGCGTTTTTGCCGCGTGGCAAAAACAGATCGACTAGGCGATGCTATCCAAACTGACCCATTGGTTCGACTCGCGGCGCCGCGAGCGTGCGCTACGGAACTACCCGATCGACGATTCGCTCTGGCAGACGACGCTCGCCAGCTTGCCCTTCCTCGCCTACCTTGATACGGCGGACCTCACACGTCTGCGCGAGATGGCCAGCCTGTTCATCGCTCAAAAAGAGTTTTCGACCGCGCACGAACTCGAACTGACCGACGCAATGACCGTCGCGATCGCCGCCCAGGCTTGCCTGCCGGTGCTCAACCTCGGGCTCGACCTGTACCGGGGCTGGGTTGGCGTAATCGTTTATCCAGGCGAATTCGTGATCCGCAAGACTGTCGAGGACGAGGACGGTGTGGTCCATGAGATCGAACACGACGCGAGCGGCGAAGCCTGGGAAGGCGGCCCCGTTGTGCTGTCATGGGAAGACGCTCAAATGACGGACGTCACAGACGAGCAAGACGCCTATAACGTTGTCATTCACGAATTCGCGCATAAGATTGACATGCTCAACGGCGAGGCCGACGGTCACCCGCCGCTCTTTCGCCGCTGGCACGCGCCGCTCGACCCGCGCGGCTGGGGCGATGTGTTCGACCATGCCTATGACCAGTTCTGCGCCAGGATCGACGGCATGTCCGAGCGCCGCTGGGCGCGTTTCGAGCGCGAATCCCTGATCGACCCCTACGCCGCGGACCATCCGTCGGAATTTTTTGCCGTTTGCAGCGAGGCGCTGTTTGTCCAGCCGCATGGGTTCGAGGCGGAATATCCCGAACTCTACCGGCTGCTCGCCCGCTATTACCGGCAGGATCCGGCGCGGGTCGGCGCGCTGGACGGCCAGGCGGGGTGATCGGCGCCGGTCAACCGGGTGAATCGGGGCAATCGGGGCAATCGGGGCAATCGGGGCAATCGGGGCAATCAGGTCAATCAGGTCAATCAGGTCAATCAGGTCAATCAGGTCAAGATAAACCGGACCAATCGGCGCGCACCAATCGGACAATGCGCCGCCAAGCCCTTGTAGACGCCCTTCCGGCGCGAAAAAACCTGCGCAAGATTCGTCAACCGACTGATTTTCTGGCATAATCGCCGTTTTTCGACCTTAGGCAAGTGGCTCGCGCCAAAATGTCCTCGCAGCTACGTAGTTGCGGCGGCACGCGGGTTGGCTACCGCCAGACTAAAGGAACTACCATGAAAGACGGCATTCACCCCAATTACCGCGAAGTCCTGTTCGTTGATATGTCGAACGACTTCAAGTTTGTGACCCGCTCGACCATCCAGACGCGCGAAACCGGCGAATTCAACGGCCAGACGTACCCGCTCGCCAAGATCGAAGTGTCGTCGGAATCGCATCCGTTCTACACCGGTCAACAAAAGATCATGGACACGGCAGGCCGCGTCGAGAAGTTCAACAAGAAGTTCGGTACGCGCGCTACGGGCAAGGCAGTGAAGTAATACACATCGAATCAGCCTCGATGAGCCTCGGCACTGGCCGCAGGCCGGATCGAAGCACGATCGAACCAGAAAAGGGCAGCCCACGCTGCCCTTTTTTGTCGCCTGGCGCAGCCGATGGTCAGCGTCTCGGATACATCCGGCCGCAAGGCGCTGCGCGGTTCGTTACAAGCTTGCCCGTAACGTTGCGCCCTGTTACCGACCGTGACGCGCGGTGCGCGCCACGTCTACAATGCCGGATGCTGCAAATCGGCCATCCTGCCGGGCCTCCTGCCCGGTTCCAGCCGACGCGCTTATCCGAGATCCACATATCCGCATGAGACCAGTCGTTCGCCTCACTGCCTCCGCCACCAGCGCCCTGCCGCGCTGGCTGCTGCTCACCATCTGTATTGTCTATGCGTCATTCGGCCTGTTTGGCCGCGATCCGTGGAAGAACGAAGATGCAGCCGGCTTTGGCGTCATGTGGACAATGGCGAACGGCAACTGGCACGACTGGCTGTTCCCGAATCTGGTCGGCAAGTACCTCACCGAAAACGGTCCGCTCGGCTACTGGCTCGGCGCCAGTTCGATCCGCACGCTCGCGCCGTGGGTGGATGCAAGCAATGCCTCGCGCGTCTTCACCGGCCTGCTGTTCTGCGGCGCCTGTGCGTTCGTCTGGTATGCCGCCTATCTGCTCGGCCGCCGCGCCGAAGTCCAGCCCTTCAAATACGCATTCGGCGGCGAGCCGGAACCGCGCGACTACGGCCGCACACTCGCCGACGGCGCGCTACTGATCCTGCTCGCCTGCTTCGGCCTTGCCGAACGCGGTCACGAAACCACGCCGCAGTTGGCCGAGTTCTTCTGCATTGCGATGCTCATCTACGGCCTCGTGCGCATGATCGACAAGCCGGTGCAAGGCGCACTGGTGTGGGGGCTTGCGCTCGGGCTCGTCGCGCTGGCGAGCAACCCGGTGCTGGTCGGCGCGCTGCTGGTGGGCACGCTCGCCATGACGATCATCGTGCCTGAGGCGCGCTCGCGCTGGCTGTTGCTGGCCGGTTTGCCGCTCGCCCTGGTGCTCGCAGTCTCCTGGCCCATCCTCGCGCTGGCGGCCTTCCCGGACGACGCCGTCTGGTACCTGAATCAGTGGGTGCGCAGCAGTCTCAACTCGTTCGCCGGGCCGCCCGGGTCGGTGGCTCGCTATGCGCTAAAGAACCTGCCGCTCTTCACCTGGCCCGCATGGCCACTTGCCGTCTGGTCGTGGTTTAGCTGGTCGGGTCTGCGGCGCGCGCCGCACGTCGCAATTCCGCTGTCGGTGATCACGCCGCTCCTGATCCTCGTGGTGCTGCAAAGCCACCAGACCAACCAGCTCTACATGCTGTTGCTGCCGGCACTCTCGGTACTCGCCGCGTTCGCGCTGCCGACGCTCAAGCGCGGCGCGATCAACGCAATTGACTGGTTCGCGCTCCTCAGCTTCACGATTCTCGGCACCTTCGTCTGGCTGGTGTGGCTTGCCGGGCTGACAGGCTTCCCGCACCCGCTTGCGCGCAACCTCGCGCGCCTGGCGCCTGGCTTCGTGCCGCAGTTCAAGATTCTGTCGTTCGTGTGCGCGGTCGCGGTCACCGTGTGCTGGTTCGTGCTGGTGCGCTGGCGCCTCGCTCGTCACCCCAAGGTGCTGTGGCGCAGCGTGGTGCTCTCCAGCGCCGGCACGACCCTGATGTGGGTGCTGCTGATGACCCTCTGGCTGCCGGTCGTCAACTACAGCCGGACCTATAAAGATGTGGCCGAACAGATCGCCTCGCACCTGCCCGACGACTACACGTGCATTTCGCCCGTGCGCCTCGGTAACGCGCAGATCGCGACGTTCGCCTACTTCGGCCACATGCACTTCGCATTCGATCAGGATTGCGACGTGATCCTGCGCCAGGACACCCAGGACTACGGCGAACCCAGTTCGATGTCCAACTTCGTCTGGAAACTTGTCTGGGAAGGCCGCCGCGTGGCCGACCGCGATGAGCGCTTCCGCCTCTATGTGCGTATCGACCGTCCGAAGCCGCCAGCGAAACACCGCGCCTGGCGTCCGAAGCAAGCCGCCCCCGCCGGCACGGACTGATCATGTTCGCTGACGTGCGGAAAATCGCCGCGCTCGCGTGGCCGGTGCTGATCGGCCAGTTGGCGATCATCGCCTTCGGCGTGATCGATACGGCGATGGTCGGCCGCTACTCGGCCGTCGATCTGGCGGCGCTCGGTCTCGGCTCCTCGATCTTCATTTCCGTCTATATCGGCCTGACCGGCATCCTCACTGCACTGCAGCCGATTGCCGGACAGCTTTACGGCGGCCGTCACTATCGCGAGATTGGCGAGGAAGTTCGCCAGTCGTTGTGGCTCGCGCTGGCGCTGATGACTATCGGCTTCACGATCCTGTATTTTCCCGAACCTATCCTGCACCTTGCCCGCGTTCCGGAGGCACTGCACGTACGCACGGTTGCGTATCTGCAGATCCTCGCGTTCGGCTTGCCGGCCGGCCTGACCTTTCGCATCTACAGTTCGCTGACCAACGCGGTCGGTCAGCCGCGGCTCGTGATGATCCTGCAGGTCGGCGCGCTGCTGCTGAAGTTTCCGCTCAATCGCTGGTTCATCTTTGGCGGCATGGGCGTGCCGGCGCTTGGCGGTCCGGGTTGCGCACTCGCCAGCACCTTGATCAACTGGACGCTGGCCATCGTCGGCCTGCTGATGATGACCCGGCTCGACGTGTTCCGGCCATTCGCGATCTTTTCGCAGTTCTGCTGGCCGGTATGGCGCCGTCAGGTCGCACAACTGCGCCTGGGCATTCCAATGGGACTCTCGTATCTGATCGAGGTGACGTCGTACACCTTCATGGCGCTGTTCATTGCTCGCTTTGGCACAACCACACTTGCCGGGCATCAGATTGCGGGCAACGTCGGCGCGGTGCTGTATATGACGCCGCTCTCGATCGGCATCGCCACCTCGACGCTAGTCGCCCAGGCGCTCGGCGCACATCGTCACGAAGCGGCGCGCACGCTGGCGCGACACGGCATTCTGATGGCAGTGATGATCGCCTGTTGCTATGGCGTGATTGTGCTCGCGCTGCGGCCGCTGATCATCGAAGGCTACACACCGAATGCGCAGGTCGCCGCGGCCGCGATGCCGCTGGTATTGATCGTCGTGTTCTATCACGTGTTCGATTCGCTCCAGGTGACCACGGCTTTCGTGCTGCGCGCCTATAAGGTCGCGGTGGTGCCCACGATCATCTACGCGGTTGCCCTTTGGGGTGTGGGTCTTGGCGGCGGCTATCTGCTCGGTTTCGATATCATCGGTGCGACGCCGGTCTGGCTCACCGGCGCGCGCGGATTCTGGTTTGCCAATATGGCGAGTCTCGGGATCGCCGGCGTTGGACTCGCGTTGTACCTGCGTACGGTCAGCAAGCGGGACCTGCTGGCGCAGAGCGCGGCCCAGGCAGGCGGCGCGGCGTAGCCGCGCTAACTGAACTAGCCGCACCAGCTTCACCAGCGGCAAAAACGACTAGTGCCACATACGTGCCCTAGGCCGCCTCGCCCAACCCCACCCCGCGCCGCTCAAACACCTCACGCGCCGCAAACAGCGCATTCAGCGCAGCCGGGAATCCGGCATAGAGCGCCATCTGCATGAACACTTCGACGATCTCATCGCGCGTGCACCCCACATTCAGCGCGGCTTCGATATGCACCTTGAGTTGCGGTTGCGCGCACCCGAGCGTGGCCAACGCTGCAATCGTGGCGATCTCGCGCGAGCGCAGATCGAGTTGCGGCCGGCTGTAGATATCCCCAAAGCCAAACTCGATCAGGAGCCGCCCGAAGTCCGGCGCAATCGGCGCGAGTGCCGCAATCACCTGCTCGCCAGTCGCGCCATCGATTTCCTTCAGCTTGTTCCAGCCCCGCGTGTAGCGTTCGTTTTGTGCGTATTCCATGGTGAGTCCTTGTCAGATTGAGTCGGGTCGATCTGTCGTGTCACCGTACGCTCGGCCGCCTCGTAATGTGCGATCTTGTCGACGATCGCCTCGAGGTTGGTCTGCAACTGCGCGATCTGCACGAGCACCGCGTCACGATGCTGCATCAGCATCTCGCGGCGCGGGCCGATCGTCGCTTCGCCCTGCGCCCGCAACGCAGCGAACGCCTGCATCCCGGCGATCGGCATACCGGTCGCCTTCAGACGCATCACGAACTGGAGCCAGTCCAGATCGGTGGGCGAATAGAGACGGTGACCCGCCTCGCTACGGCCAACCGACTGGATCAAACCCGCCTGTTCGTAATAGCGCAGTGTGTGGGTGGAGACGCCGCTTGCTGCAGCAACCTGACCAATGGTGAGAGCATGTGACATGACGTAACTCAGGTTAGGACTTCGAGTGCACTCTAAGTCAAGCGACTGTTGCTGTCATTCACACCCGCAATTTCGACCGGCCGACGGCAGCGTCGCCGATGCAGTGAACTTCGAAGTACGCGGAGCCGTGGCGCGCACAACTGAGGGCGGTACGCCGTCCGCACCTATCGTGTCAAAAACGCCCCAAAAATAGGCGGAATCTTTAAATATCGTTCACATTGATTTACTTGTCACGAATCGATGGGTATAAATCGTCGGCTTTCGGAAAACGGCCGCGCAATTTATCCTATGCTTAAGCGCAGCGTTTGCTGAATCAATGCGTCGTCCGTTCCTGGCTAACTTTTTGCCCTCAATGGAGTGCTTGCCATGCTGAAGAAGCTGCTGATGCTTTGCGTAGCCTTGGTCCTGTCGCTGTCAGCCGGGTTCGCTGCCGCGGTCGAAGTCAATTCCGCCGATCAGGCAACGCTCGAAACCGTGAAGGGCATTGGCCCCGCTCATGCAAAAGCGATCATCGACGAGCGCACCAAAAACGGACCGTTCAAGGACGCTGACGACCTCGCCACTCGCGTAAAGGGCATCGGCACCAAGTCGGTCACCAACCTCGAAGCAGCAGGCCTCACCATCAACGGCTCGTCGGCGGCGCCGAGCGGCACCAAGGCCGCCACGAAGTCCAGCACCACGTCCAGCACAACCGCAGCCAAGTCAACAGCAGCAGCCACGACGGCGGCGCCTGCGGCAACCACGCCCGCCATGGCGACGCCAGCCGCACCGGCTGCCGCATCGGCCACCAAAAAGTCGAAGAAGAGCAAGGCAGCATCCCAGGCC
>NZ_JBAURZ010000405.1:0-16599 GCF_049581445.1 Paraburkholderia sp.
GCGTCGCTGGCAGCGGCGATGCGGCGTGCGCTGGTGGGGCTCTGATCCGCATCAGCGGCAAGCATTTGCAGATTGCCGCTGATCACCTGCAGCACGTTGTTGAAGTCATGCGCGACACCGCCCGTCAGGCTACCGATCGCCTCCATCTTCTGCGCCTGGCGCAACTGTTCTTCGGCGACGGCGCGCGCGGCCACGGCATCGGCGACGCGCTGTTCGAGCGTTTCGGTGAGTTGACGCAAAGCCTGTTCGGCGATCTTGCGTTCGTGGATATCGATCAGCACACCAGGAAAACGATAGGGCGCGCCGTGCGCGTTGAATTCGCACTGGCCGTTGGCTTGCAACCAGGTATATTCGCCGTTAGGTCGGCGAATCCGGTATTCAGCCCGGAACGGCTTGCCGGTTTCGGTCGCCTCCGCGGCGAGGCGCTCGACCAGCGAGACGTCATCCGGGTGAATGGCCCGCAGCGTCGCCGCGCGCGTTACGCCTTGCATGGCCTGCTCGGCACTCACGGAGAAGGCGCGGGCAAAACGTTCGTCTCCCGTCACCGTGTCGGCCGCGACGTCCCAGACCCACGTGCCGAGCACGGCGCCGGTGTTCAGCGCCAGTTGCAGGCGCTCGTTGGTCTCGCGCAGCTTGGCTTCCGCGCGATGCCGCCAGCGCTCCGTGAGCACGCGCGCGGTGGTTTCGACCACGATCGCGATGACACCAGCCGGCCGGCCGGTATCGTCGGCAACCGGGCTGTAGTACAAATCCATCCACACGTCTTCGGGCTTGCCGTTGCGCAGCAGCACCAACTCCTTGTCGCGATACGACAGGGTGCCGCCCGCGAGACAGGTATCCATGACATGACGGTTGAACGCGGCGACCTCCGGCCAGCCCAACTCGACCGGACTGCCGAGCAGATAGGGATGGCGGCCACCGGCGAATTCCGCGTAGGCGTCGTTGTAGACCATGTAGCCTTGCCGGCCCCAGAGCATCACAAGCGGCACCGGCGAGGCGAGTACAAACTGCACGGCGGCAACCAGACTTTGCTGCCAGCGATCGATCCGGCCCAGTTCCGTGGCTGACCAGTCAAACGCGTGGATGCGCCCGGCCATCTCTCCTTTCCAGCCGGCGCAGCCATGGTCTTCAGCCGTGAAGGGCATGCTTGAACTCCGCAGATATCACGTCAATTAGCGCGCCCGCGCCACACTCTGAGCGGTACGGCAGGCCAGCAGGCGCGGACAAGTGGGCCGCTTCGGCAAGGGGACGCCCGACATTTGGGGGCGTTTGAGCGAGGCTGCGGCACGGGGGTAGGTAGCAATTCTTGTTCCCGTGAATTTAGATGCGTTCACATGCGGTCAGAGGACGCCCGTACGGCACCCATGCCGAATGCGCCAAACACGCACAGCACACGCTTTGCGTTCAGCGAGGGCTGGTGGCGCGATGGCCAGGTACAATGAAACGATCCTCAACCGGATTCCCCCATGTCAAAGAAAATTGCCGCCCGCACCGGGCTTCCCAAGCCGGGCGACAGGCTGGATCTGCTCAGCGCCCGCCGCAACGCGAAGATGGCACGCTCGGCCCACGCGTATGTCCGCGGCAATACCAACAAGTTTTACGAATGGCTTGACGGCATCGAAGGACATACGTTGCCCGAGGGGCCGGCTATCTGGATCTGCGGCGATTGCCATGCCGGCAATATTGGGCCGGTCGCGAATGCGCAGGGACGCGTGGAAATCCAGATTCGCGATCTCGACCAGGCGGTGATCGGCAATCCGGCGCACGATCTGATCAGGCTGGGGTTGTCGCTCGCTACTGCTGCGCGCGGCTCGGATCTGCCCGGCGTCACCACGGTTCAAATGATGGAGGCGCTCGCCGACGGCTATGAGCGCGCGTTCGACGATGCGTCGGACCAGGCCGATATTCAGGCGGAAAAGCCGGAGGCAGTCCGCGTGGTGATGAAAGAAGCGGTGCGACGGTCGTGGCAGCATCTAGCCGAAGAGCGCATCGAGGATGTCGAGCCAGACATCCCGTTGGGCAAGCGTTTCTGGCCGCTGTCGAAGAGCGAACGGCGCGAGATCGAAGCGTTGTTTGAAAAACTTACGATTGCGCGTCTGGCGACCGAACTGCGCTCCGAGGACGAGCATGCGAAAGTCAGGGTGCTGGATGCGGCTTATTGGGTGAAGGGCTGCAGTTCACTGGGACGCTTGCGCTATGCCGTGCTGCTCGACGTTGACGGCGCCGCGATAGATGGCGACGATCTGTGTCTGATCGACATCAAGGAAGCCGCGACCGCGGCCGCGCCGCGCTATGCAGGCGTGCGCATGCCGCGCGATAACGCGCAACGGGTGGTCGAGGGGGCGCGCCATCTTGCGCCGTTTCTTGGCGACCGGATGCGTGCGGCGCGCCTCGCGGAACGTCCGGTGGTAATACGCGAACTGTTGCCGCAGGACATGAAGCTGACCATCGAGCAGCTGACCCGCGAGGAAGCGATGAAAGCGGCGCGTTTTCTTGCCCTGGTGGTGGGCAAAGCACACGCGCGCCAGATGGATGGCGCCGAGCGTAAGGCGTGGCTCGGCGAGTTGCGGCTGCGGCGCAGCAAAACGATCGACGCGCCACAGTGGCTCTGGAAGAGTATTGTCGAACTCGTGAGCGGCCACGAAGCCGGTTATCTCGAACACTGCAGGCGCTACGCGCTGGGCAGTCGCGCGGCATAATGCCCGACGCGCCGGTAGCCGCTTGCGGTGGATCGCAGCCGATCGCAGCCGTTCTCAACCGGACAGGCGCGGTACGAAATAAATGTTCCTTCGCCTGTCAGAACAGGCGCCCAAAAACGACTCACTCTGACTGCGTGTGCCCGGCACAGCAGTTCGGAGCGTCCCCGCATTGCTAGCAGGGTACGCGCCTCGACAACCAGACCGCCTGGCGCGGCGCAAGACTTGATCCCCATGAATACGAATATCGATTTTGAGTGCACGATGTGCGGCAACTGCTGCCACGATCTGCGTTTGCCATTGACGGTTGCTGAGGCGCGCGCCTGGCTCGCGCGTGGCGCCGATGTGCAGATTCTTTGCGAAGCGGTGCCGTGGTTAGAAGAACCCGCAGCCGATAACCTGCAGGCGGCGCATAAACGCCGCCGTTCGTTTGCGGCGCAAAGCGGCAGCTTGCCCGCGCGGATCGTGGTGATTCTGACCGGCGCCTTTGCGGGCCCGTGCCCGAATCTACAGGCCGATATGCGCTGCGGCATCTACGAAGAGAGGCCGCTCGTGTGCCGGATCTATCCGGCGGAGATCAATCCATTTATCGAATTGACGCCCGCTAACAAGGGCTGTCCGCCCGAAGCGTGGACGCCGGGTCTGTCACCGCTGATGCGCGCAGGCAAACTGGTCGATGCGTCGATGGTGGCTTTGATCGAGCGGTCGCGCGCGGCGGATACGCATGACGTGCCGATCAAGCAACGGCTGTGCGCGGTGCTTGGTGTCGATGCTGCGGCGTTGTCGAATGAAGGGTTTGTGGTGCATTCGCCCAGGCGTGAGGAACTGGTGGCGGCGCTTGAGCGGGTGTGTGAGCTGGCTGGCGATGAAGCTGGCGACGGTGTGGCAGATGCGCCCACCGCTGAATGGCGTTTTGTGTCCAACCGGCAGGCGACGGTTGACGCGCTGGTATCGGTGGGTGCGCTCGGTGCTTGCGTGACTTCTGATGACGCGATGCCGTTCGAGTACCTTGGGTTCTTCCCGGCTGCGGCCTAGCAATTCGAATTGCACGCGTTGAGGACTCGGGCGGTTAGTCGTTTCGCGTCAGGGACTTGGGTAGGGTGCTAGTGGGTTGTCCACAGGGTTGCCAACAAAAAGTGGGGATAAGTTGATCCAGCAGCGCACAAAACTCACAGACATCTATTCTATTTAAGTTCAATGAGTTAGTTGTTGGCACAGAGCCCCCGGTTGTCCGTAGCATCGGGATGCCGCAGGTGTTTTGTGGGGAATATTGCGGGGGAAAAGCCTTCGCAAACCATTAGCGAAGGGTCGCTCCTGACAGTTGGAGGCCATCGATCCTTTCCAGCCGTTCGGGCTTCGCGGGCCGTGCGTCTGACGACGTGGTGTCCGAGTTCGAATCATACAGCTGCCGCTTGAATGAAACAGGGTACTCTACGCGCCGCACTTCGTGCGCGTCGAGCAGAAAATCACGCGTTAGGTGCAGCACGCGCGCGACTTCCAGAAATAAGTGATTTGAAAATCATAGGGTGTGATTTTTTCAGTTAAACAATAAGCAATACAAAACATTATGATTTGAAAATTTTACAGCCTTATCACAGAGAAAGAGGTAAAGAAGCGGCTCGCTCGACTGGACCTCGCGCTCAAGGCGCTTGAGGCTGCCGACTGCGACTGCGACTGCGACTGCGACTGCGACTGCGACTGCGACTGGTGCCGGGCTGTTGGATGACATGTATCTTCGTCGCTTCCTGCATCACCTTCAGGGAAATTGGCGGACAACTAATTGTTGCGAAAGGTAACCGCAAATTTTAGGAGTTTTCCGAATTTCTCGTCGTCTTGTTTCTTATAGCGTGCTGGTGCTTTTCACAAATGCAACCAGTAAGGAAGACGATGGAAAACCACAGATTTACTGAGGGACCGGCAGGTAAGGCTGTTCACCTGTTGATTGTATTCATGCTGCTTACAGTGGCATTTGCAGCAAGCGCGGACGATTGCTTCACGCTTTATTCAAAATCCGGTGCGACGCCGGGTTCCAGGACGTGCAAGCTCGACGTTACCAGTAACACGCCGGGCGGAATGGGCAATTACGCATGCATCAATGACCTCGCTCTGATTGATCAGTGGTGCAACGCGACTGAAGCCCCGCCTGATGATACCTGCCCTGTAGCGGACCCGGTGTATCCGGCAAATGGGATTGTCACGCTCTCTGAAACTGACTTTGCAAGCGGCGACACCTCGCCACTTGTGTTTAGTCGTAGCTATGTTTCGAAGCCGTTCGACAAAGCGCAGACGGCGATGGGCGGGTTCTGGATCAACAACTGGCAGCGAAGACTTGACCTGAGCGCGGTCAATGCGAACACGCCGAAGATCACTGCATATCTGGGTAACGGGCAACCTCTAATATTCAAGTGGATTAGCGGAGCGTGGGTTTTGCCAGGAACTTCGGGTCTTTCCCTGACGAAAGCTGGCGACGGATACTTCTACCTGAAAGACGAGCGGCTTGGTACGACAGAAGCCTACTCTGACAGCACCGGCAGGATTTATTCCGAGGCAACTCGCACGGGTGTGATACGGAAGATTTTCTATGACGGCAAGCAACGGCTGTCAACGATTGCCCAGTGGCCAACCGATAACCTGACGCCGGAAGCTGCGACGTCAATCCGTGTGGAGTATGACAGTAGCGACCGCATCGTGCTCCTGGTTAATCCCTTGGAAAGTATGAACTAGACATGCTCAACTGCAATACTTTGGGCACAATCATGGGAGGTAAGCGCGGCCGTGCCCTATGCAAACAACAGGCGTTCCAAGACTATCAAGAGTGTCGAGGTTATTGATGACTAATGTTCCTCCGCGTTCCATCGTTGTCACCTACGACGAAGATCGTCAACAGCTGATTTTGCAGTCGGTTGATCCCGCTAGGCGTGCTTCACTGATCGCCGGAGCAGCTGAGATGCCGATTTTGCTAGATGAATTCGACTTCAGGCTTGACGACGAGTTCGCGCGCCGGTTCGGCTGTTCAGTGCTCAGTTTAATTGCGCTGGGTCAGCCGGAGCTCAAACAATACCTGACCGCCGCTCAGTACCCTCTGGACAAGCCATCAGAGGAGGAGTGAGTAAGAGCCCGACTTGATGCCGTGACCGAAGGGCAGGGACCAAACCCTGCCCTTCGTCCCGATATAGTTCGACCTCTTCTCGTACCTGATCTGGTCAGCTCCGCGGAAAGAGCTGTACTCTACAGTTCGCTTTTCGGAAGCGGAAGTGATGACGGTGGGATGAAGGCGCGGTGGTGGCTATAGCGACGGTAAATGTTTTGCGCAGTACTAGCTTGCCCAAGACGTCTGCACTGCGCTCGCCGGACCGAGAAATAAGCGCTTGCTAGCATTGTGCAGGTCAAAGGCGTTCGATAGATAGCAAAGATGCTTGGGGTATTGATGGCCAAACATCCGCCTTATTCCGTGGTTCTCAGATATAACGAGAACCTGCAACAGTTAGTTGCTTACACGGTCGATCCGGACATGCTAACTCCGCTTCTGGGCGAGCGAATGGGCGTGGTGCGGGCAGATGAACAAGATTTCAAGCTCGACGACGAGTTCCCTCGACAGTTTGGCGTCGGGATGCTTAACACGATTGCGTTCGGCCAGCCGAGAATCAGGCAATGCATGAGCGTTACGGATGATCCGATCGATCGACCGCCAGAAGTGTAAGTTGTGAGCGGGTGGTGACTTGACCGAGTGACGTTCTGTCGTCGCAACGGTATGTTCCGGTGACTGCGGTGGTTGACAACGACTGGGTGAACTTGCTCGCGGCGGGGGCTCCGCCTTGGTGTCGCCCGGCAGTCGCTCATGTGGCTGCGCCGCGCTCGCCGTTCATGGCCTAGTCAGGCGCGATTCCGTGGCGCCGATGTCCTGCGCGGAAACCCCGCTCAGGCGAGCATGTCCCCTGCCATATTGTCTCGGTGAAGCGTCCGGCGCGACGCACAATTGCAGAAGGAAATCTGTATGCGCATGATTCCTGTCAGGAGTCCAGTTCTCTGCGCATCGCTTTGAGTTGCGCGTAACTTATTGTTTGAGAATGCTCGTGGCCGTGCAGTTGCACAATGAGCTTTGAGTCGTCGGGCGGTGTTTCTCCGAACATCTCATAGTGAAATGCGAGCGTGGTCACGTAGTTGACGGTTGGCGTGATCGAGTGAACATGTGTATAGCCGCCGCATTGCACGGCGTTCCAGAATACCTTGTCGCCGACGATGCTTTCGGACGAGTCTTTGAAAAGCCATGCCGCGCAGGCGGGGAAGGCACTTCGCGTCAGGAAATAACAATTGGTGTCGTTGAAATCGACGCCGTTAGATTCGCTACAGGTGCCAAGCAAGCGGCCGTCTACAGTAAAGATTCTCCGAGTCGTCGTAACCACCTGAGCCCCCGTTTCCTTCGCAATCATGCGCATCGCTTCGAGATGGTTGGGCTCATACCAGTTATCCGCGTCAAGAAAACAGATGGCATCAAACCCATTGGCGGCCGCGCAAGCCGCACCTACACCGCGCGGTGTATCTCCATAGTCGGCGTGATTGGGAATCCTGATGTGTACCACGCGTTCCCAGTTTTCAACATCGCGGGAAGGGAATCCATCGGCGACCATAACGTGAGTGACATCACCTTGCTGCACAAGGACGCTTTCGTGACACCTTCGTAGAACGTGAGGCGGCTCTTTGTGATACGCGCTAATGACGGCGACTCGCATGAAGAATTTTTGGGGTATCGGTCGAGCGGAAGATTATACATATCGGCAACTCACCAAAGACTATCTCAATTACTAGCGGTCCGAAGCGGCTGCAGCGCTTACGCTGGCAATGTATCGATGCGCTCCAACGGCGCACACGAATGGGCCAAGTGGGGAGATGGATATTTCTGAAATGCATGCCTCAAGTTAGAAAGCGCAACACGGGTTCCCTGCCTATTTTTCTCCGGTTGGATGTTGTGACAGAATTTCCCGCAGGCGGCGGACGCTAAACGCTCGTCGTTCGCTGCGCTTTGAGAGACCACCTGGACCGGCTCACCCGCTGGGGCAGCGTCGCACACGGCGTGCGTTCCCGGCACAATTCAAAGGTCAAGCTTGGCCAGATCCATCAGCTTCTGGCAGCCTGTCTTGGCCACGGCACCTACGCATCCCTTCGCATCGCTGATCTCGACGCCCTGAATCGAAGGAGCGCTATGTGTTCGTAGACGCGGGGCTCGCGCGTGCAGCCGATCTTGGCCTTTCGGGAATGTGTGACTCGTTCCCCACGCCGCGCGCAGCGCAGCATCAACAACTCACCTGTCTGGACTTTAGACAAGCCACTTGTCTTGTGAGTACCGGTTAGTGGGTACCGGCTTGAAGATGGAACAAGACATATGTCTAATATGTAGGACAGTCCTTCCATAGGATGACGAAGGTTTTCCCACGCCGCAGCGGGGGGAACGGAAGGGAGTGAATTTTTGAGGGCGGGGGGAATGCAACTCCCCCCACGCGTCACCTGCAAAGCCTTGTGTACCAGGCAACCTGCCACGAGAGATGATCTGTCCACAGACTATTGAACAAAAGTGGGGTAACTTCCCACCTTGCGAATTTGCCAAACGCGGTGCTCAAATTGATGCGTTCGCCGTAGACGTCGACGGCGATGGCCATCCTAATTCGACATCGAAACATAAGGCGAAGCCAACGGCGTCGGCGGGAACGGCTGCAAACCGCTCTGCTTCGTAAAGCTATAACGCACATAAACCGCCGCAAGCCATTCCCGATACTGATACGCGTTGCCAAGCGAAGCGGTCGCGCCCACGGCGAGTTGCGGTGCGAGCTGATATTCCCCGACTGCGTTGAACGAATAACTCACGCCGGTCTTGCTCTGGCCCGGATACACTGCGCCGCTGTCGACTGACTGGCCGTTGGCAATGGCGGTCGCTGCGTTGCCGGCCGCGCTGCCTTGTAGTCTCGGGTCCAGCGGGAAGTAATTCGAAGCATCCTCACGATAATGCTGCACGCCAATCGAGCCCTTGAGGTCGTACGTGAAAGCGCCATCGCGACCGGTGAGTTCCACCGGCAGATTCAGAATGACGTATTGTTGCGGGCTGAAGTAGCCACCCTGGCCATACGTGAAGTAGGAGAGGTTCTTGTTGTAGCCCATCAGCGTGGTGTTGAGGCCGACCGTCAATGTCTGGTCGGCGCTCTTCAGGAGGCGGGTGTATACGCCGCCGCCGCCTTTCACGGCATCGTTGCTCTCCACATGATCGCCCATGTAGTACTGATACGACGCGTTCGCATAGAGACCGCTGGTGCCGTCATCCCATGACAGGCTGGCAAGTCCGCCATTCGACGTCACACCACCCCATTCGAGATTCGCGCCCTGATCGCGCGCACCGGCATAGGAGAGCAGGCTGTCCGTCACGGCGCGCCGCGCCACTGCGAGCGTATATGAGACCTTGTCCGTCACCGCGCCGTTGTATTGCACACCGCCCACGATGTTCTTCTCGGGAAAGCCAAGCGGCGTCACGCCGACGTCGCCGCTCACACTGCTGTTTTCATATCCAACCGACAGCCCGACGCCGTTGGCTGTCTGCGAGCCATAGGTGTTGGTGGGGGTCGAGGTAGCCGACAACCCAGAGCCAAAGCGCGCCAGCGTGTTGACGCTGTTGCTCGCGGTACCCGCGTCGAGTGTCACCGGCGTGGCGGTGACGATGACATGCCCGTTGCCGGCTTGAATGCGTCCCTGGATGGGTGCTTCGATATCGGTCAGGTCAGACAGGCCGTTTTCACCCGCGCGATTGCGAAACACAATGCCACCGCTCACCGTGCTGGTCTGCTCGCGATTAACTTGCGCGAGTTCTTCCGCGACTCCGAGCGTCTGCGCGTTTGCTGCGTTCGCAGCAGGGTTCTGCCCGGCGGATTGCTGCGGGTAGTACGACTGCGCGTAGCCGGCCGGCGGTTGCGGAATGTATTGCTGCTGTTGCGGGTAGTAGCCCTGGTTCGGATAGGGCTGCTGCTGCGCATACTGTTGTTGCTGAGGATACGGCTGGGGCAGGTACGGCTGTTGCTGCGGATAAGATTGCTGGCCGTAACCTTGTTGCCCATAACCCGATTGCCCGTACGCCTGCTGTTGCGGATAAGGCTGCTGACCGTAATACGGTTGCTGCGCGTAGCCCTGCTGCCCATAAGGCGCCTGCGTATACGTCGGTGCGGCGCCCTTTGCGTTACGCGTTGTCGTGTGATTGCGCGCTGCCGTCTGCTTCTTGCTCGATGAGTTCCTGCCGGTTCCGTTAGTCGGGTAGTTGGCCTGCGCCTGCTGTGCCTCGCGCGCCGCGGGGGACATCGGCCAGGGCGTCGCGACATAGGGAGCGGGCGCTCCGTAGGCCGCGCCGTCTTGCGGGTACGGCGCGTTATAAGGCACCTGCGGCTGCATCGGAGCCTGCATCGGGGCCTGCCCCTGCCCGGGATACGGCTGCAGCGGCGCGGCGGAAATTGCACCCGCGTCGCTGGAACCGTAGTTGTCCGGACCGTAGCCCCCTGTTCCTGCACTGGAGTTCGGCGCACCGGACGGTCCGGCAGGCGCAACACCAGGAGCCACGCCAGGCGACCCAGCAGGAGCCACATAAGGCGCGTTATACGGCGCGACGTACGGCGCGGGCGTTGAGGGCGGCGGATAGTTCGGCACGGTCTGCGTCGGATAGGAAGACTGCGAATACGGAGATGCTGCAGGCGCGACGTATCGTTGCACCGGTGCTGCTGCGTTAAAGCCGCTGCTGACTGTGGCATCGGCGGGAACGTCGACGGCGGTTTTTCCTTCGAACGGGTTCGTGCCTGGCAGTGGCGTGGCGCCGATCCTGCGCATCGCCACTTCCCAGCCACGCGGCACATTGCTTGCCGAGCCGGCGCGCGGTGCAGTGCCGACCGGCGTATTGGCCGCAATCAGCGAGCGCTGCAGATAGGTCGAGGCGAGCGAGAGCTTGCCTTCCGCGCGGTACATACGCCCAACGGCGGCGAGGACATCGGGATCGTCCGGTGCGGTATTGAGCGCCTGGGTGGCCAGTTGCTCGGCATACGCGAAGTCTTTCGCACCGGTCGCGGCGGGCAGCGCTGCGAGTAGCAGGCTCTGGTCGTCGGGGCGGCGCGCCAGCGCCACGCGGTAACTGGCGAGCGCATTGCGATCGTCACCCGCTGACGAATAGAGCCGGCCAAGCGCGGCCTGCAGATCGGGGTTGTCGGGCATCGCCGCGAGCCACGGTGCGATCACATCGTAGGCACTGGCGAGGTCGCCGCGTTGCCGCACGGCGTCGGCCTGGCGAATGACGATGGCCAGATTCAGATTGCCGAAATCGATGCGTTGCTGCGGCGTGAGTTGCGCCGCGGCGAGCCGCCGCATCACCATGCCGAGTTCGGCGTCCTGATGCGTGGCGAGCAGAATGCCGGCATATTCGAGCAAAATGCCGGTGTCGCCCGGCGATGCATTCATCGCGCTGCGCACGAGCCACAACGCGCGGTTCGAGTCGCCAATCTGTTGATATGCCGAGGCCACCGTGCCAATCAGTTCCGGGTTGCCGGCTGCAATCGGCTCGGCGGCGCGCAGTGTCGCGTAGGCCTGCTGCGTCTGTCCGCCCTTGGCCATCTGGATGGCGAGGCTCGCTTGCTGATGCACCCACAGGCGATGCTGCAAAGTGGTCATCGCATCGGTGCGCTGCGCTGGCGGAATCCGATCCAGTTGCGCGAGACCGGCTGACCAGTCCTGGGTTTCCGCCGACAGCAACGCGCTCGCATACAGCGCGTCGGTCATATCGGGGTGGCTCGCCAGCAAACCGTCCATCATGCTGCGTGCGTTCCCGATCGCACCCTGGCGCACGTAGATTCGCGCCAGATCCAGACGCATCCACGGATCATCAGGATTGCTGAGCAGCGCATCTTCGAAGAGACTGCGCGCCGCACCCAGATCACCACGCGCTTCGGCGGCGCGCGCCTGAGCGGCCTGCGCTTCGCCGCGCAAACGGTTGATGCCGCCTGCCTTGGCCTGTTGCTCGGCATTCAGTTGATCGGCGAACTGTAGTGCTTCGTCGCCGCGCCCCTGGGCGGCGAGCGCGCCGACGAGGCCGCGAATCGCATCGGGATTGTCGGCCTGGCGGCGCAAGGCCATCCGGTAAGCCTGCTCGGCGCCAGCCGGATCGCCGTTGCTCAGCAGCATTTCGCCGAGCGAGACCTGCGCGGTGACATCCGATGGGTTCACCGCAATGGCCCGTTCGAACAGCGACTTCGCCTTGGCGAATTCGCCGTTGCTGCGCGCGCCAATCGCGTCGCTCGTGTATGTCCAATAGGTCGCGCTCAGCAACGCGTCCTTCCAGCGCACCGGGTTGCCGCTGCGCGATGCGCGTTCGAGATAATCCCGCGCCTCGGAGAAGTGCTCCTGCTTGAGCGCGGCAATACCCATGCCGCCGAGTGCGTCGCTGTCGTTCGGACTACTGGCCAGCACCGACGTAAATTTGCTGCGCGCCGTAACGATATCACCACGATCGAGCGCGGCGAAACCATCGGCAATGGTGCGGCCGCGCGCATCGACAGCAGAACTTTGCTGCGACCGGTCACGCGCGGCCTGGTCCTGCTGCACCATCGAATCGAAGCGTGCCTTCACGGCGGCATCATCCGGCACGAGTTGCAGATAAGCCTGGTAAATCGGTGCATCGGAAGGGCGCGCGTCGAGCCATAACAGCGCTTGCCGCCAGCTCTTGCGCGCGGCGGTGCCTTCGGTGCTATCGCCCGAAAGCTTCTGGAGACGCGCAATCCCGTCGCGGCGTGTGGTGTCACGATAGGTCAGGTGCTGCGCATAAGCGAGCGCATAACGCGGGTCATCCGGATTCTGCTCCGCGAGCTGTTGTAAACCTCGACGCGCCTGATCCCAGCCTTGCGGCGTTGCCGCCAGTGCCTGGTAATACTCCAGTTGCAGTTCGGGCGTAGCAGGCTTGCCTTCGAGCGCACGCTGATACTCCTGCACGGCGCTGGCCGCCTGGCCGCTTTGCTGCAGCCGCCGGGCATCGTTGACGGTCTGGTCGCGCACGCTGCTCTCGCCAAGACGGCGTCCCAGTTCGTCGATGGCCGGATAGTTCGGCGCGGCTTCCCGCAAACGCGCCAGATACTGTTGCGCGCCGCTGCCGTCCTTGCGGTCAGCGAGCACCATGCCCATGCCGAACAATGCATCCGGCTGCTTCGGATCGATACGCAGCACTTTTTGCCAGGCCTGTTCAGCAAGGTCGCCACGGTGATGGGCCTGCCAGTACTTGCCTTGATCGATCAGTACGTTAAGCGGATCGCCCGAGGCCTGCGCCTGAGCGAAGGCGCTCGAGGGCAGCGTCACGCTATAGACGCTGGCGAGGCTCAGTGCAAGCGCGAGGGCGCTCAGTCGCATGCGTTTCTCCAACTTGGCACGAGCCGGCCGGCCTCGTCGAAACGATAGCGGCCGTCAATGAATCCCGTGCCGAACAACCCTAGCACACGGTCGTAGTACACCGGCTCGTGACCCTGCACGGGGTTGTCGAGCGCGGCCAGATGCGTGCGGGCGAGGCCGAGGCCCCGCTCGTCGCCCAGCGTCTTGAAGTAAGGGGCGAGCGCGCCCCAGTAGCTCAACGGACCTTCGCCGCTCGGCGTGCCGGTGGCTGCCGAGACCTTCTCGGGTGGCACGCCGGTTTGAGCGACCATGGTACGCATGCCGCCTAGCGCGGCGAGCCAAGGACGCGCCAACGGATCGGCGCTCGCGGTCATGCCGGCCCACAGGTAGACGCGGATTGCGTCATAGCTGCCAATGTCGCCGTTTTTCGGATCGACCACGAACTGTCCCGCCCGCCATGCGGCCCAGTCGGGAACAAAGCCCTGCGGTGAGGTGGTTTTGACGAGCTGATAAGCATTCTCCGCCAGTTTGCTCCACGGGCCGTTCGGCATCTCGCTGGCTAGAGCACGCAGCACGGGCAAGGGCAGATAGCTTGGATTGAGACGCGTCACGTCGCCAGTCTGAAAGCCTTGCGGTCCAGGCAGCAGCATCGGGCCGAGCCCGGACAGGCTGGTGATTTCCTTGCTGACGATCTGCCCGGCAAGCGCCTCGCCGAGCTTCGTATAACTGGTGTCATGCCAGAGACGCCCGGCTTGCAGCAGATCGTAAGCAATCCAAAGGTCGGAGTCGGACGCGGAATTCGGATCGAGCACACCATATGAGCCGTCTGGCTTTCTACCCCACTGCCAGGCGGGCAGATGCATGCTATGGACATCGAACTGATTGCCGGCAAGGTTGGTACGGGTCCAGCCGAGCAGACGGTCAAACGTCGCGCGATCGTTCGCTACCAGCGCGAAGAACATGCCGTACGACTGGCCTTCGGAGGTGGTCTGCTGGGTGGGTGTCGAGTAGTCGATCACGCGCCCGTCGGCCTGGACGAAGCGCTCCACGAACGTGCGGTAGCCGGGCCAATCGCAGGCTGCTGCATTTGCGGCGACGGCCGGGCTCGACCAGCACGACGTCGCGGCGGCAATGACACCGAATGCCACTGAGGCAAGCTTGCCAACCGCGACGGGTGCCGTTTTCAATCTGACCGGCATATCAGTTCCTCAGGCGGCGCGCGGCGATCGAGCGCAGCGTACGGTAGAACAGTGCCGCAATAATTAGCGCGGCGATCAGGCCGCCGAGCAACAGCAGCAACGGATGCGACGACAGGGCCCAGCGCAGGTATTCCTGCGGCGACAAATGGCCGATGTAGTACGCAGTACCGTTCGACGTGATCGTGACGGTGCGGCCGTGGATCACAGCCATCGCGCCTTGAATCTGCGGCAGCACGTCGGCATCCAGCAAGGCGCTGGTCAGATCGGCATCCGACTGGCCGGCCGCGCTGACGAACGCCACCGCGCTGCGTGTCTTTTGTAGCGGCGATTCGAAGCCGGTGAGAAGCGCCGCGCCGTTCGAACTGACAAGCGACAGGTCAGCACGGGCCGGTGCGCGTTCTACACCGCGCTCGCCGTGCCACCAGTCTTCGAGCTTGTAGACGATGTCTGACAGTTCGAACGTGCGCGAGTCGCCGTCGCTCGAGAACGGCATCGATTTGGCCCAGCGCTGCAAGAGCGGCTGATGACCCGGTGCGCCGAAAATCAGCAGATCCTTGTTGGCGTGCTGGTCCACGTTGTCGGCATTTGTCACGGTCACGCCCGTCACGGGATAACCGGTGGACGCGCCCATGCGGCCCATCTCCAGCAGATACAGGCTGTAGTCGCTCGAGTCCGCATCATTGGGCAGGACGGCTGCGGTTTCCGAGAGGTCGGCCATCCGCGTGAACGGGAAGCCGCTATTGGCGAACGCCGCCAGATCGGGCAACGCCATGTAATGCGGAAACGACGACAAATCGATGGTCGAATTCGGATCGATCGCACCCACCACGTTTTCCAGCAACCGGCCGTGGCATTCGCCGGTGTTCGGAATGTCGTAGAAGAAGTGCAGGCGCAATTGCGCACGCGGCGTCAACAGCAGCGGCGGAATGTACACCGTACGGCGCGCGTCCGCCGTCTTGTCCGGCAGGATATTGTTGAAGTAGTAACCCAGATCGAAGACCGACGAAGGCCGCGCAGGAATCGGCAGCGACTCCACAAAGCCGTCGTTGATGCTGATGTTCAGCGACGAACGGTCAGGCGTAGGCCGCACGGTGTAGCGATAGCGCAGGTCGATCGGTGCGCCCTTGGTGTGCCACATGAACAGATCTGGCGGTACGCGCAGATTCACACGCACGGCGTCGGCGTCATAACCGGTCACGCTCAGATCGCGTGCCTCGGCGAGTTCGCCAAAGCGCACCGGGCGGTTGGTGGGCAGCCAGTTGGGTGCGTCATACGGTTGGCGCGGAGCGAGGTCATTCAGTTGCGTGATCGTCGCGCTTTCTCCCGAGAGCACGCTTGCGCCCATGCCGAGCGCTTTCGCGGCGGTTTTCAGTTCCGCTTCGTCACGCCCGAGCACTAGCAGCAGTTTGCCGCGCGCGGGTGCTTCGCGATCCACCACCGCAATCGTCGGTCCCGAGATGGCTGGAATGTTGACGCTTGCCGGTCGCTGATCGGAGGTGGCGAAAATCACCGCGTTACCCGAGAGCGGGGCCTGGTCGACCTGGGCGGGGAACAGGGCGCCGCGATAGCCTGCCAGCGCGCCAAACCACGACGCGACAATACCGGCCGCCTCGAGTGTCTGATCGCCAGGCTTGGCCGGGAACACGAACGGCAGTTCGAGACGCCGCACGTCGCGGCGATCAAAGAACGGCAACGGCAGCGCGGCAAGATCGGGCTTGTTGGTGAGCGATGCATAGGTCAGATCCAGCGAGCTGGCATTGCTGACCGTCGCCCACAACGATGAATTCGCCGGGTCTTCGCACTGCAGCGTGTAGTGGCCGATCAGCTGGATGTTCAGGTGGTTGAACTCGGTGATGAAGCGCGGATCGATCGAGACGTCACGCGCTACCAGCATGCCCGCCTGGTCACGCGGCACCGGCAGCGTGGCGGCGACTTCGCCGTTCACCAGCACTTTGAGCTGCGAGATGGCCGGCAACAGCGCAGGCGAGTAGCTGTAGATCAGATGCAGGATCGCACCGGTCACCACTTCGTCGTTGCGCACCGAGAAGGCGATACCGTTCTGGCCATCCGTGCCTCGTAGCTGCAGCGGATCGAGTGCGCCGAAGTCAGCGAAGCTCAGCGTCTGGCGTCGCCCGCCGCCCACCAGTGTGCCAGGTTCAGCGGTTGTGGGCGTCTTGATGCCGAGCGCCTTCACCGACGATGCAGCCAGCGCCGGTGTCGGTGTCGCGAGCGCAGGCTGAGTGATCGCGTTCGGATCGAAGGTCACGGCGGCGCTTGGCGCGGGCACATTGCCCACGCCAGTGGCGACCGGCGTACCC
>NZ_JBAURZ010000406.1:0-11620 GCF_049581445.1 Paraburkholderia sp.
CGTGTGCGTCGCGCATGGCCCGGCGCAGCATCCCGGCGTCGGGTTTGGCGCGCCAGCCGCGGCGGTCGCGCATGTGTTCGATGGCGATCACGCGCTCGAACAGCCGCTCGATGCGTAACTCGGCCAGCACCGCGCGCGCGTATTCTTCGGGCGCATTGGTGAGCACGATCTTGCGGCCGGGAAGCGCGGCGACAAGGCGCGCGAGGCCGCGCTCGCTGCGTACCATCGAAGGCAGGTCGGGGAAGGTATGCACGACCTTCAGGAAATCGTGTGGATCGATCGCGTGGTGGCGCGTCAGACCTAGCAGCGCCGCGCCGTAGCGCTCGGTGTAATGAGAGCGCAGGTGGTTGGCCTCATCGCGCTCCACTCGCAGTGTGTCGATGATGTACTGCGTCATGCCCCGGTTGATGGCCGGAAAGATCGAATGCGACGCGTGATGCAGCGTGTTGTCGAGATCGAAAAGCCAAACCGGACTGCCGCCCGCGATGTGCGGTCGACGTCGTTTAGCGTGTCTTGAGGGAAAGGTGCGCATGGTGAGGGAGAGCTGGGGCCGGTTTTTTGCCGTCGCCGCACAAACAGGATAGCGAGCGGGCGCCAGCGATCCATCGTCCAGCCAGCGTGTGCGGCCCGCAGGACGGACCGCACACAGAGAGGGCTTTAGTGCGAGCGGATCATCGTGCCGAACGGCTGTTCGGTGAGAATTTCCAGCAGCACGGAGTGCTCGATGCGGCCGTCGACGATGTGCACCGAGCGCACGCCGCTCTTCGCGGCGTCGAGCGCCGAGGAGATTTTCGGCAGCATGCCGCCGGAGATGGTGCCGTCCTCGAACAGCGCGTCAATTTCTCGCGCGGACAGATCGGTGAGCAGGTTGCCTTCCTTGTCCATCACGCCGGGGATATTGGTCATCATGACGAGCTTTTCGGCGTTCAGCACGACTGCCAGCTTGCCCGCGACCAGATCCGCGTTGATGTTGTACGACAGACCGTCTTCACCGAAGCCGAT
Organism: Paraburkholderia sp.; assembly: GCF_049581445.1. Classification (GTDB taxonomy): domain Bacteria; phylum Pseudomonadota; class Gammaproteobacteria; order Burkholderiales; family Burkholderiaceae; genus Paraburkholderia. Next base: position 1,003 of record NZ_JBAURZ010000406.1, read on the forward strand.
TGGCGAGATCACCGGAATGAACGCGTCGTCTTGCAGCGCCTTCACCACCGCCGGATTGATCGCCTCGACCTCGCCGACCTGACCGATATCAATGTACTGGCCGGGATTTTCACGATCCGGCATGAGCATCTTGCGCGCATGGATCAGTCCGCCGTCCTTACCGGTGAGGCCAACTGCCTGGCCGCCGAAGTGGTTGATCAGCGTGACGATATCCTGCTGCACTTCACCGCCGAGCACCCATTCAACGACTTCCATCGTCTCTTCGTCGGTGACGCGCATGCCCTGGATGAACGTGCCCTGCTTGCCGATCTTCTTGAGTGCCTGGTCGATCTGCGGACCGCCACCGTGCACGATGACCGGATTGATGCCGACCAGCTTGAGCAGAATCACGTCGCGCGCGAAGCCTTGCTTCAAACGCTCTTCGGTCATCGCGTTGCCGCCGTATTTGATGACCACGGTCTTGCCGTGATACTGGCGAATGTAGGGCAGCGCCTCGGCCAGGATTTCAGCCTTGAGGGTGGGCGCGATCTGCGAGAGGTCGGGAATTTCGGACATGGCGGCAGGCTCAGGCACGGAACAGTTGAAACACGGCGAATTGTACAGGACTGGCGCGGTGCAGCAGGGTTTTCCACACGTGATTTGGCCGTGGGTGGTCCGGTGATTTCGCAGTGCGCAATGGCGCTTTCAACCAGCATGCGGGACGTGGCATTATTTCCACACCGGATGTCCGGTGCCTGTCTCGGGATTGTCATGAATCCGCCCGCTTCACAAGCGCAGGTGAAGAGCGTGCGTTGTCCGCGCTGCGGCAGCGTCTTCGACTGCGGGATGCACGCGCCGCCGCCCGGATGTTGGTGCAAGGCCATGCCGGCGTTGCCCGCTGACCGGTTGGAGCCGGGCGGGCGCTGTCTTTGTCCGGAATGCCTGGCGGCTGAAATTGCCCGTGCGCACGCGGCAGGTCCGATGGGTCCTCGGGGCGCCAACGACGGCTAGTACCTTGCGCAAGCCGAATGCGTGGTGCAAACCGAGTGCGTCGTTAAACCGGATGCGCCGCGCAACTGGACGCCCCTGGCGGCACCCTATGTGCGCTGATTGATCAGCGTTTTCAGATCCCGCGTGACCTCTTCCATGACCGGCCCCCAATCGCCGAACTCGCGCTGGCGGTAGAGCGTGGCGGACGGATACCAGGGGCTGTCGCGTCGCTCCAGCAGCCACGTCCAGTGTGGATTCGCGTCGAGCAGCACCCATGTGCGCTGACCGATCGCTCCAGCCAGATGGGCGACCGACGTGCAAACCGTGACAACCAGATCGAGCGCGCTGACAAACGCAGCTGTGTCGTCGAAAGTTTGAAGGTCACCAGTGTGGTCGATCATGGTCAGGCCGGCCTCCCGGACGGCGGCGAGATCCGCCGCAGCGCCGGGTTGCAGAGAATAGAACGCGGCACCTTGGATACCCGCTAATGCCGCGGCGTAGCGCTCCCAGCCCACGCGGCGAAACGGATTGCGCTGATGGTCGAGGCTGCCGGTCCAGGCCAACCCGACCTTGAGCCGACGCTCACTAGCAAAGCGCGCGCGCCAGACCGCGCTGGCAGCAGGATCAGGATGCAGATACGGAACGGTCTCGGGCAGCGTGTTGCCAACCGTGCCAAGCACGAGCGGCACGCTCAGCAGTGGGATTTCATAGTCGAAGCGCGGCAGGCATTCGACGCCGCCGCCCGCTGAATACATGTCCGCGTATTGCGCCAGGCTGCGTTCGAGCAACGCGCCCATCTGTGGAAACGAGTTCCATACGAGGCGTCCGCCTTGTGCGTGGACGCGTCGCGCCAGCAGGGGAATAAAGCGGCAGCACTGCAGCAGGTCACCCATGCCCTGCTCGCCCCATACCAGCAAGGTTTTTCCCGCGAGCGACTCGCCCTGCCACTGCGGCGCCGGGAATGCCGGCCGCGCGCCGCCTAGTTCGCTTGAACCTTGCCAGCGCGCCTCATGCGCCGCCCAGCCATGCTCGTAGTTTCCACGCGTGAGCTGGAGCATGGCGAGATTGGACCGCATCGACGGATCGCCAGGTGCGCGTTCGCAGGCATGTTGCGTGAAGCGCTCGGCCTCCTCCCAACGTTGCGCTTCCTTGAGCGCCAGCGCATAGTTGTTCAGCGCCAGCGGGCTCCCAGGCGCCAGTTGAACCGCGCGTTCGCCGGCTTGCAGGGCGCGTGGCAAATTCATGGCGAAGCGGCTCGCCTGTGTCAGATTGGTCCATGCATCGCTGTCGAGCGGGTTGGCCAGGAGCGCGCTTTCCAGCAGGCTCACCTGTTCAGATATGTTCTCGCGAATGATCGCGAGCGCCCCCGCCAGATTGTTGCGCAGTTGCGGCAGTTCGGGATTCAGCGCGAGCGCGCGGCGGTACGGCGCGAGTGCGTCGCGATGGCGATTCGCCATTTGCAGCGTGTAGCCCAGGCGAAAGCTGGCGACCGCATCGTCGGTGCGCAGTTGCGCAATAATGGCGGCGAGCGCGATGGCGTCGTCGTGGCGGTGCTGTTCGAGCAGCGCCTGGGTGACGTGCTGGAGGGCAGCATCGTCGAGCACCTGCAAAAGAGCGGCGGCATCGAGCCAGATTGACCCCGCCTCGGTCTGGCCATTCTGCCGGGCCAGCGCTGCACGTTGCAGAAAAATCAGAAAGGCCGTCCACGCGGGGTGGCCGGGGGCGGAAATCATATGCTGCATGAATCTATCCTGGTAGTGGCACGATGTTTGTCAAGCGGCCGATGGTGCCGTCGAAACCCATCGCCGTATTTAGGACAGATCCGAACAGGTAGACTCCTGTCATGCATCGTATAACCAACACCGGCCGGGTCAACCTGGGGCATCTTTTCTGGCTGCGCAGTCTGGCAATCATTGGTCAGCTGCTCACTATCGCGGTCGTCCAGATCTTCTTCGGCGTGCACCTACCGGTGCCGGCCATGCTGCTCGTGATCGGCCTGGAAATGATCTTCAACGGACTGACCTGGATTCGCGTCGCGAAGCAGCGGCCCGAGTCCAATCTCGAACTGTTCGGGCAACTATGGGTCGACCTCGGCGCCTTGTCGGCATTGCTGTTTCTTTCAGGCGGCACCACCAATCCATTCGTCTCGTTGTATCTGCCCTCGCTTGCCATTGCGGCGGCGGTGTTGCCGTGGTATCTGATGGTGTGGCTCGCTGCCTTTGCCGTGGCTTGCTACGCAGTGCTTGGTTTCGATTCGGTGCCGCTGAATCTTGATAACCCCGCCAATCTGTTCGACTACTACCGCGCGGGCATGTGGGTGAACTTTACGGTGAGCGTCGGACTGATTGCCTGGTTCGTCGCGCGCATGTCGCGTGGGCTGCGCCTGCGCGACGCGGCGCTCGGCGACGCCCAGCAACGCCTGTTGCGCGATGAGCGTGCCGTGGCGCTCGGCGTACAGGCTGCCACGGTGGCGCATGAGATCGGTACGCCGTTGTCGACCATTGCCATGCTCTCCGAAGAATTGCGCGACGCTGCCCGCACCGACCAAGGTCTTACGCCCTACAAGGCTGACCTGGAGTTGCTCGAACAGCAAATGACGCTATGCACGTCGGCACTGGCGAGGCTGCGCACGCGCGCATCGACTACGGTTACGCGGCAGCCGGTCGGAGAATGGCTGGAGTCGTTTGCGCAGCAGTGGCGTCTGCGCCATCCGCACGTCAAATTCGAGCAACTCGGCACGGCGCCTGCTGAATTCAATCTTGACGACACAGTCGCGGTCAGCCAGATTCTCACCATCTTGCTTGACAATGCGGCGCGCGCGAGCCGCGATCACGTGACGCTTGCGGCGCGCTTGTCGTCGCACGGCGATCGGATTGAATTTGAAGTGTGCGACGCCGGGCCGGGTATTCCGGCGTCGCTGCGCGGCTCGCTAGGCGCGATGCCGGTCGACAGCACGCAAGGCGGGCATGGCGTCGGCTTGTATCTGGCGTTTTCGGCAGCGGCGCGGCTACACGGCTCGATCGAGCTGTCGGATGTCCGCGAGATCAAGCCGCGCGGCACCCGTGCGGTGCTGCGCCTGCCCGCGGCGGACCATCCATCTTCCGGCGTGGGCCGCACAGGCGCCGCGTCATCCAATACGGAGAAACAGGCATGAGCGACATGAATTTTCTGGTGATCGACGACGACGAAGTATTCTCCGGCATCCTCGCACGCGGTCTGACGCGGCGCGGCTATACGGTGGCCGAAGCACACAACGCCGAAGAAGCGATCAAGCTCGCGAATCAGCAGAAGTTCGGGCAGATCACCGTCGATTTACATCTGGGCAACGATTCGGGACTTACGCTCGTTGCGCCGCTGCGCGAACTGCAGCCCGATGCGCGCATGTTGGTTCTGACGGGTTACGCGAGTATCGCCACCGCCGTGCAGGCAGTGAAGGATGGCGCCGACAATTATCTGGCGAAGCCGGCGAACGTCGAGACGATCCTTTCAGCACTGCAAAGCGAGGCGAGCGCGCTGCAGGCGGACGAGGCGATTGAACATCCCACGCCGCTTTCGGTGGCGCGGCTTGAATGGGAGCATATCCAGCGCGTGCTTGCCGAGCATGGTGGGAACATTTCAGCAACGGCGCGCGCATTGAACATGCATCGGCGTACGCTGCAGCGCAAGCTGGCCAAGCGGCCGGTCAAGCAGTAGCGAACGTAGCCGCGCGGCGGCTGGAATGAGAAACGGGCGGCCCGTTGTGGGGTCGCCCGTTTTACTTTGCACTATCGAGACAGCGGTATGCCGCGGGGTATGAAACGTTTCATGTGCCACGCGCAGCACGCGCATGCGCGGCTCAGCGTGTCAGCGAGACATCACAGCACATAGCGCGACAGATCTTCGTCGTCCGCTACTTCGTTGAGCGCACGATCCACATACGCCGCATCTATCCTCACGTTCGTACCCGCATGATTGCCGGCCGAAAACGACACTTCCTCAAGCAGCTTTTCGATCACCGTATACAACCGACGCGCACCGATATTCTCAGTCTTCTCGTTCACCGAGAAAGCGATCTCTGCGAGGCGGCGGATGCCGTCTTCAGCAAAATCGAGCTGCACGTCTTCCGTTGCTAGCAGTGCCTGGTATTGCTTGACGAGGCTCGCATCGGTCGAGACGAGAATCGATTCGAAGTCGTTGACGGAGAGCGAATCAAGTTCGACGCGAATCGGAAAGCGGCCTTGCAGTTCAGGGATCAGATCGCTCGGCCTGGCGAGATGGAATGCACCGCTGGCGATGAACAGAATGTGATCCGTCTTTACCATGCCGTACTTCGTGTTGATCGTCGTGCCTTCGACGAGCGGCAGCAAATCGCGCTGCACACCTTGGCGCGATACCTCGCCGCCGCCTGCTTCGCTACGCGAGGCGATCTTGTCGATTTCGTCGAGGAACACAATGCCGTTCTGTTCGACGTTCTGCACCGCCCTGGTTTTCACTTCCTCGTCGTTGAGCATCTTGCCGGCTTCCTCATCCGTCAGCACCTTCAACGCTTCCTTGACCTTCAGCTTGCGGCGCGTTTTCTTGCCGCCACCCAGGTTCGCGAACATGGAACGGATCTGCTCGGTCATGTCTTCCATGCCCGGCGGCCCCATGATGTCCATGCCGACTTGCGGCTGCTCAACATCGAGCTCAATTTCCTTGTCGTCGAGCAAACCTTCTCGCAGGCGCTTACGGAACGTCTGACGCGTCGTGCTGCCTTCATCCGCTGTGTCTGCCGCGCTCGAACTGGCGCCGAAGCCAACCGGCCGCGCGCTCGGCAACAGGATGTCGAGAATCCGGTCTTCGGCCTGATCTTCGGCCTTCGTGCGCACCTTGCGCATCTCGGTTTCGCGCGTTTGCTTGATCGAAATTTCCATCAGATCGCGCACGATGCTGTCTACATCGCGGCCCACGTAACCCACTTCCGTGAACTTGGTGGCTTCGATCTTGATGAACGGCGCGTCGGCGAGTTTAGCCAGACGCCGGGCAATTTCCGTCTTGCCGACGCCTGTCGGTCCGATCATCAGAATGTTTTTCGGCGTGATTTCCTGGCGCAGCGGCTCGCCAACCTGTTGACGGCGCCAGCGGTTGCGCAGCGCCACGGCGACGGCTTTCTTGGCGCGGCCTTGGCCGATGATGTGCTTGTCGAGTTCCGAGACGATCTCGGCCGGGGTCATGGTGCTCATCGTGGGTCCTTACTCGATCGTCTCGATAACGCGGTTGTGATTCGTATAGATGCACATGTCGCCAGCAATCTGCAGTGATTTCTCAACGATTTCGCGCGGCGACAGGTCGGTGTTGTCAGCGAGTGCCTTGGCCGCTGCCTGAGCATAGGCACCGCCTGAGCCGATCGCGCAGATGCCGCCTTCGGGATCGAGCACGTCGCCGTTGCCGGTAATGACGAGGGTGGTGTGCGCGTCGGCGGCAATCAGCATGGCCTCAAGCCGACGCAGCATACGGTCGGTGCGCCAGTCTTTGGCAAGTTCGACCGCCGAGCGCGTGAGATTGCCCTGATGCTTCTCGAGCTTGGCTTCGAAGCGGTCGAGCAGCGAGAAGGCATCCGCGGTGCCGCCGGCGAAGCCGACCATCACCTGGCCGTTATAGATGCGCCGCACTTTCTTCGCACCGCCTTTCATGACGATGTTGCCGAGCGTCACCTGACCGTCGCCGCCCAAGGCGACCTTGTCACCGCGGCGCACGGAAACGATCGTCGTGCCGTGAAATTGCTCCATATGCGTTCCTTTTGCTAAACGGGTAGGACGCGGCAGCGCGCGTGCGCCACAGCGCCAATGCGCTACCACTTGAATCCGGTTGGGCGGACGGCGCGTGCTTTATGGCCCGATGAAAAGCGGGCCGAGCGCGCTCGTGCAACGCATGTCCGATTTATTTTAGGGCGTGCGCGGTCATATCAAGAGCTAGCCGGATGGCCAGGCCGGGAAAAATACGGGAAATTTACGCAGCGCGGGATGTGGAACCGAATCCGCGACGGTCAGGACCGTCGCAGCCGCGCAATTGACGTGGCGTCAAGCCTTGGTGCCGCAAGTATGCAAGCGGGATGCACGGGAGAGGGGACCGGAAGCCCGCGCGGCCGACCTGCTGATAACGTACGGCCGTAGCCACGGTGGCCGCACAGGAAGGCGTGGCACCAAAAGAAAAAAGGCGCACAGTTCACCGTGCGCCTCTCGACGAAGCAACGTGATGCGGCGCGGGCCCGAGCCGCGCCTGTGGCGTTCAGTCGCCGAACAGCTTCTGGCGCAGTTCGCGGCGTTCCTGCGCTTCGAGCGACAGGGTAGCCGTTGGCCGTGCGAGCATACGGGGAACCCCGATCGGCTCGCCAGTTTCTTCGCACCAGCCATATTCGCCCGATTCGATGCGTGCAAGCGATTGCTGTACTTTCTTCAGCAGCTTGCGTTCGCGGTCGCGCGTGCGCAGTTCCAGCGCATGCTCTTCCTCGATCGTTGCGCGATCGGCCGGGTCCGGCACGATCACGGTTTCGCGCAGGTTTTCGGTCGTTTGGCCCGCATTGCGGAGAATTTCCGCCTGCAGCTGTTCAAGCTTATTCTTGAAGAAAGCGAGCTGATCCTCATTCATGTAATCCTTGTCGCTCATCTTCAGGATTTCGGCTTCGGTCAAGAGTCGTTTCGTCGTCATCTGGCTTGCTTCTTCAATGTGAGGCAAAACTCTTACAGGATGCCCGCACTTTCGTGTTGCCCGCAAAGGCGCCTTGGACGGGCTCTTTGAGCGCGGGCGAACACGGACGTTAGGCTGTCGTGACGCCGAAGCGTCGGGCGCTAATGCGGGGCCGAACTCCTCTGGAAACGATCTTCAAATGCTCCTGAGGCCATGCTTTACCGGCGACGCGGCCTGTCGAGGCGATGCGCCAGCCAGCTTTTTGGCGTGATGCTCCCCGGACTAGGTTTTCCGGCGCCGTATTGAACCCAGCGCGGGTTACGCGCGACCGGGCATTTCGTTCTCATTCTCCAGTGGGCACGTATTGTAACTGAATCATAATCCGGCACCGCAATGGGAAGGAATCGCCCCGCTGCACGCCGATATCCCGAAAATATAACGCGCGCACGGCCAAAAAGCGATGGCCGTGCATGATTCCTGCAACAGGGTTTTCACGCGTTTTTCGCAATTCACGTGATTTCGGCCTGCTTTCGGCCTGATTCGGGTTCAGCACAGGCTCTCTGACCCAGTAGCATTTGGCGTTCCCGACGCCTTTTCCCCGGGCCTTTCGTCAGACCAGGCAGGCCTGCAGACCGTCTGTGATCAGGTCTTGCGGCAGTTCGATGCCGATAAACACCATCTTGCTGTTCTTTTTCTCGACCGGTTGCCACTTCGCGGCCAGATCGCTGCCCATCATCTGATGCACACCCTGGAACACCACTTTGCGGTCCACGCCCTTCATGTACAGCACGCCCTTATAGCGCAGCAGCCGCTCGCCATAAATCTGCAGGATGCCGCCGAGAAAGTCTTCCAGCTTGTTCGGATCGAACGGACGCTCGCTGCGGAACACGAACGATTTGATCTTGTCGTCGTGATGCGCGTGATGGTGATGGCCGTGGTCGTGCCCTTCATGATCACACTGGCCATGATCGTGGTCGCAATTCTCGTGATCATGGGTGTGGCCATGCTCGTCGTGCGCATGGGCGTGGCTATGCGCGTGCTCGTCTTCGGCAAGGAAATCGGGGTCGATTTCGAGCTTGGAGTTCAGATTGAAGCCGCGCAGATCGAAGATTTCCTTGAGGTCGGCTTCACCAAAATTCACGACTTTGATCGCCGCGCGCGGGTTCATGTGCAGCAGGCGATGGCGCAGATCGTCCATGGCCGCCTCGTCCACCAGATCGGCTTTCGTCACGAACAGGCGATCGGCGAAGCCAACCTGGCGTTGCACCACTTCGTGCTCGTCCAACTGGTGGTTGGCGTGCTTCGCGTCGACCAGCGTGATGATCGCGTCTAGCAGGAATTCGTCGGCGATTTCGTTATCCATGAAGAACGTCTGCGCCACCGGGCCGGGGTTAGCCAGACCCGTAGTCTCGATTACGACGCGGTCGAAATCCACTTCGCCGGCGCGCTTTTTTGCCGCCAGGTCGCTGAGCACGCGCGCCAGGTCGCCACGAATCGTGCAGCAGATGCAGCCGTTGCTCATCTGGATGATCTGCTCATTCGAGTCCTGCACGAGGATCTCGTTGTCGATATTCTCTTCGCCGAACTCGTTCTCGATCACGGCGATTTTCATGCCGTGCTTTTCGTTCAGGATGCGCTTGAGCAGGGTGGTTTTACCGCTGCCGAGAAAGCCGGTCAGGATAGTGACGGGAATCATGGTGGTCGCCTGTTTGTGCATGAATCGGAATGCGTATCGAAGCCGGCGGCCAAAGCCGCGCAGCTCGCGCTGGTCGGTTATTGAAACATATCTGTCAAGCCGCTGCTGGCCAGGCCCAGAAATCGGCCTTAAACCCGGGCTATAAATCCAGCTTAAAGGCCGAATTAAAGCCCGGGTCTGAAGGAGGGGTGTGAGCCCTCAGCAGCAGAGGAAATATTCCGAAACTATGGGCGATCAGGCGATTTGCAACAATAGGCCTTTCAGATATTCGCCCTCAGGAAATGCAGTGAGAAGCGGATGATCAACGCCAGCACAGAGGCGCTTCAGGATGCGTGCGTCGACGCGCGCATCGGCCGCCGCACCGGCAATGATCTTCTGGAACAGTTCGGCGTCGATTGCGCCCGAGCACGAATAGGTGAAGAGCAGGCCGCCCGGGCGCAGCAGCTTGAGCCCAGTCAGGTTGATGTCCTTGTAGGCACGTGATGCCCTGTCCACATGTTCGCGCGACGGCGCGAACTTGGGCGGGTCCAGCACGACCAGGTCGAAACGCTCGCCGTCGTCGTAGAGGCGGCGCAGGGTCTTGAACGCGTCGGCGTCGAGCCAGGTAGCGCGCTCCGCGTCGAAGCCATTGGCGGTGACGTTTTGCTGTGCCAATGCGAGGGCCTCGCCGGATGAATCGATCGAGACCACACGTTTCGCGCCGCCTTTAAGCGCCGCCAGCGAAAAGCCGCCGGTATAGCAGAAGCAGTTCAGCACCTCGCGGTCCTGCGCCAGCTCCTGCACGAGCGCCCGGTTGTCGCGTTGGTCGACGTAAAAGCCGGTTTTGTGGCCGTTGCGCACGTCCACGTGATAACGCACACCGTTTTCGCTGGCGATCAACGGGTCGGACGGCGGTTCGCCGGCCAGCACGCCGGTCGTCTGTTCGAGACCTTCCTTTTCGCGAATCGACACATCCGAGCGTTCGTAGACATTCGGACAGCCAGTCGCGTCGATCAGCGCGGCGACGATCGCCTCTTTCCACGTCTCCACCCCGGTTGCCATGAACTGGCAGACGAGTTGATCGCGCTGGCCCGCTGCGTCGGCGACGTAGTGGTCGACGATCAAGCCTGGCAAGCCGTCGGCTTCGCCGAAAATCAGCCGCACGGCGCCGGTGTTGTGCACCATCGCCTTGCGGTGCTCGACTGCGCGCTGCACGCGGCGCTTGAAGAAGGCATGGTCGATCGGCTCGCTCTCGTCGAAGCTCCACACGCGCGCCCGGATCTGCGAGTGTGGGCTGTAGGCGGCTCGCGCAAGAAAGCGGCCGTCGTG
>NZ_JBAURZ010000407.1:0-17285 GCF_049581445.1 Paraburkholderia sp.
GCCATAGGTGCGCCCGAGCGCAGGCGCTGGACGCGGGCGGCGAACTCGCCGTCGCCCAGAATGCTGAAGAACGTTCCGACGGCCAGCGAGATCCTGCCGAGGAAAGACACGTTCGAGTCGGTCATAAGAATGGCTCCTGATGGGCTCTGTTAAAGGACGAGCTGTCCTTGGGCAACGCCGGATCAGGCCGGGGTCGCCGCGGGTTGTACGGTTGTGGACACCGATGCGCGAGACGGCAGCATCGTTTGAAAGTGCGGCCCTTGCGGGCACGGCCGTTCTGGGTTCGAAGCGGCCCTGTCCGGTATTTTACCTTTCGGGCGCGTGAGGACTGGCTAAAGGCGGTGATTGGCCGCAAAGAGCTCGGCGGCGTGCATGCTCGGGCACGGATCAAGCAAGTGAGCGGTAACTTATACCGTCAGCACGACCGTTCGAAACGGTCAATCATTCCGGCAAAGAGTCAAGACGGGAAATTCCGAATGAAGTGCTGACAACCTTCGCCGATATCATGGATATGCATTCGGAATTGGCGGGTCACGCGGCGGTCGGCGCCGCAGCTTACACCCGGGCCATGCCAGTGACGGACGCACCCGGTCGCATCTGCTGGCCGGTACCTCATTACGGAGACCGCCTGCGCGGCATGGATATGCGGCAGGCGGGCTTCATCACCTGATAAAGACTGGCACATTCACCCGCACGCACCCACTTCACCACAGGCAGTGCAGAAGTCGCAACCGTCCTTGCGGATTACTGCATTGGCGCCACAGTTGCCGCATTTGCGGCCTAGCATGGTGCGTAGCTGATTGAGATCTGCTGCTTCCACATCACGTTCGTTATGGCTCGCGGGCGCGGTATTGGACTGAGCGTCCAGCGCAGCCGTTTCGTTGATGTGGCCACGCTCGAGACGCGCGAGCATCCTCGATGGCACCTGATTGCCTTCCGCATCCAGAAAGCCACGGCGGTGCAGGATCTGCTGGATCGCGTAAGCAAGCGCCGCCACTTCGGAGTCGTGCCACAGCGGTGAACGATGGCCGTCGAGCCGCTGCACTTCGCCCAGGCGCACCTGACCACGATCCCACGACACCTTGCGCAGATCCTGAAGATTGCGCGCCACGAAGCCGCCGCGCGCCGCCAGCGACAGCGAACGCATTTGCGCCGTGATCCACTGTTGCGACTCGTCGCGCTGACCAACTGGAATGAAGAATTCAATCGGCCGTTCAATTGTCACATCTTCGCCGCCGAGCCGCCCAGTCACTTCCATGAACGACACGGCGACATACAACGACTTCTTGCCCACCTGGGTCAGATATTCGACTTTTTCGATGATAGCCGGCAGTTCGCCCTTGGGACGATGATCGATGGCGATACGTAACGGGTCGAGGTCCGCTTCGGCTAGCGAATCATCCGGTTGCGCGGGTGTCACGCTCAACACTGCGCCTAGCGTTTCGTTGGGACGATAAGTAGCAAGACCCTTGAGGCCGCCTTTCCATGCATCGAAGTAGAGGCTTTCGAACGATTCAAACGGGTAATCCGCTGGGACGTTGACGGTCTTGGAGATTGACGTGTCCACATAAGGCTGTACGGCTGCCATCATATCGAGGTGATCGCGCGCCGACATCGCCAGTGCGCTGACGAAGTAGTCCGGTAACGCGTTGATATCGCCGCCCATTTCGCGGTAGAGGCGATACGCATAGTCCTCCACTGCAAACGACTCGCGGCTGCCGTCCGCCATCACCTTCATGCGTGTATAGGTCCATGAGAAGGCCGGTTCGATGCCGTTCGACGCGTTGTCAGCAAACGCGAGGCTCACCGTGCCGGTGGGCGCAATGGAAAGCAGGTGACTGTTGCGGATACCGTCGCGGCGGATTGCCGCTTTGATATCGTCAGGCAGGCGCGAAGCAAAGGTGCCGTCTTCCAGATAACGTTTCGCATCGAAGAGCGCAAACGCGCCGCGATCGCGCGCCAGTTCGACGGAAGCGCGATACGCTTCGTCGCGCATCAGCCGCGCGATGCGCACCGCGAGTTCGCGCCCCTCGGGGGAGTTGTAGCGCAAGCCCAACATCACGAGCGTATCGCCTAGCCCGGTGAAACCGACACCAATGCGGCGCTTGGCGCGCGACTCATCGAATTGCTCTGGCAGCGGCCACAACGTGACGTCAAGCACGTCGTCGAGAAAACGCACCTGCGTGCGGGTGCTTTGTGCGAGCGCGTCCCAATCGAATGAGGGCGTGCCGCCCTTCATTTGCGTGAACGGGTCCCGTACGAAGCGCGTGAGATTGAGCGGCCCGAGGTTGCAGCAGCCGTACGCAGGAAGCGGCTGTTCGCCGCAAGGATTGGTGGCGCGGATGGTTTCGAGCGCGCGGAGGTTGTTGTCTTCGTTCATGCGCGAGATGAACACCACGCCGGGCTCGGCCACGTCATACGTGGAGCGCATGATGCGGTCCCAGATCGCCCGGGCCGGCTTTTCGCTGTACACCCACAGCCCGTCTTCACGCTGCTGCATGTCATTGGCGGCGCGCATGGCCGGCGAGGGCTCAGCACGGTGCACCAGTTGCCACGGCTGATTCTGTTCTACCGCTCGCATGAACTCATCCGTGACGGCGACCGACACGTTGAAGTTGTTCCAGCGTCCTTTCGAATGCTTGGCTTCGATGAATTCGAGCAGGTCGGGGTGATCGCAGTCGAGCACGGCCATCTGCGCACCTCGCCGCGAGCCTGCGCTTTCGACCGTGCGGCATGATGCGTCGAACACGTCCATATAGCTGCAAGGCCCGGACGCGGACGAACTGGTGGTGTGCACGCGCGCACCTTTGGGGCGGATCGCGGAGAAGTTATAACCGACGCCGCCGCCACGGCGCATGGTTTCCGCGGCCTGAAGTAGCGCGACGTAGATGCCGGGCAGCCCTTGTTCATCGACGCCCTGGATGCTGTCGCCCACCGGTTGCACGAAACAGTTGATCAAGGTTGCGGCGATGCCCGAACCGGCCGCGCTCATGATACGACCCGCGCCGAGCGCACCGTGTTGCAGGTTCTCGACGAAGCGTGCTTCAACGGACTCGCGCAGCGCTTCGGGTTCGGCCATCGCGACGCCACGTGCGACCCGGCGATAGACGTCGTCCGCGCTTCGCTCGTCGCCTTTCGCGTACTTTTCGAGCAGAACGTCGAGGGAGAATTGTTGCGGTGCAACCAGCGGCTTCGGTGCGGCGCGGTTGTCACGGGTTTCAATGCTGTCGTCTGCCATAGTCCAGCCTTTACTGGCGCTGCGGGCGGCGCGGCGCGATGGTGGAAAGCAGGCACTTTAGCGGGATGTCGATCACTCCCCTGAGACCTGCCGCAATGAACTCACCATAACGCACGTGGACTCGCGCCGCAACGCGTGGATGGCGTCAGCAGGGGTATCGATGAGAGACGCGGCGCAGACGCAAGGTCAGGTAGTAGTGCGTAGGAGTTGCGGTCATCACCTCGCTGTATGTCACACGAACGCGCGAATGGTGACACGCCCCTCGCCTGAAGGATAGACCTTCCGCGAAACTCTACAACACCACAGTCCGATCCCCGTTGATAAACACTCTCGGCTCGATAAACGCCTGAACCGCTCGCGCGAGCGTGATGCACTCTACATCTCGCCCAACCGCGAGCAGACGTTCAGGTCCATAAGAATGGTCGACCCGTTCGACGACCCGTTCGATGATCGGCCCTTCGTACAAGAGGGAAACCCGTGTCACGCCAGGAAACCGGTCGCAGCGTGCGCGGGAATGCTCAAGTAAATCAGGCCAGATTGACCGCGAATAGAATCGAAACGCCGTGATGCTGGTATCGGCGCGTCAGCGCCGCGTGGTGCATAGACCGATTCAAACGGAAACGCAGTCTCAATACCAATGCGGATCAGACATGTTCGGGTCCATGCTGCGTTGAGCCGGATACGGCATTCGGTGCCCACGAAGATCGCCCGATCGACACGCTGCCCTTTAATGGTTTTTTTGTTTCATTCAGCGAACACTTCCTGCAACGTTCTCAGGGTGTCCAACAAGGCATTAGCGGAGACCGAACCCTCTTTCTTGACCAACCGTACCTTATCCACGGTGCGGATTTGGTCCAGCAGAATCAATCCTTGCTTTCGCTTGAAAGTCACCGGCACACGGAAGGGCGCGGGGCGAGCTTTTGAGGTCATCGGGGCGACAATGACAGTGCGAAGGTGATCGTGCAGTTCGGGCGGAGACACCACAACGCAGGGGCGCGTCTTTTGAGTTTCACTGCCTGAAGTCGAATCGAGCGCGACCAGCCAAACCTCACCGCGGACTACCACGTCGACTCCGCGTCATCCGCATTGCCGAATTCGCCCATCACCAGCGCGTCGTCATCCGCTTCCGCCAGGCCTTTGCTTGCAGCAGCCCAGCCTTCGCGCACCGTCTTTCGAGGCCGTCGAATCACCAGCGCGTCGTTCTCGACTTCCATTTCTACCTCATCTTCTAAACCAAGTTGAGCAAGTATCGGCTTGGGGATCAACACCCCCTGCGAATTGCCCATTCTGCGAATCGTCGTCTTCATGATGCGCCGTATATACAATGTTATGCCTCGCTGTGTGCGAGGTAAATACAATGTTATTACATTTTTCTGCGCATGTGAATCACTATTGGAACCCGCAGACCGCGATATCTACAGTCGGTATGCTGCCGCTTTCGCGCAGCGGTTGCCGCTGGCGTACGCGGGGAGAACGAGGCGTGGGTTGGGCGACGGGCTGGTGCACGGATGCTGCCGCGCGCTGGCGGACAGCCCCGGCGTGCAATGTTTGCACGATGTCGTATGTCGTTGTCTGCGTGCTAGCGGCTGCGAACCGTGTGAACGACTCCGCCTGTTTGTCGCCGATTACTGCCGCCGCCTACGCAGCTTTCAATTCCTCAACGATGCTGCAAAGTGTTTCCACCGAAATCATCGCAGCAGCGTTCGACGGCGCCGGACGCTCGGCCGGCTTGAACACGGCGTCGCCGCGACGGATCTTGCGGCGGGAGACGGCGCAGGTGCCCGACGTATGCGCCGAGCGGCGGCGCCAGCGTTGCTCGCCGTAATGACAGCGCCCCGGTTCGACCCAACGGATCACCAGCGTGGTGTCGGAGCGCTCGAGAATCTCAATGCGTACGCCATTGACACCGTCAAGGGGGAAGGACTCTATGGTCTTCATCGTCGGCTCCGTATATGTGGAGTGCCGAATGTATTCCTGCGCGCGCCGGAGAGCCATTGTGTGCCAGTTGAAACAGTGTTCTCGAATTAGCAACAATCCCACTTGACTTTACTGGTCGTACCAAACGACGGGGCTTTGCGGAAGATTGGCGGCTGCTTTTGCTATAGGATGAATTTTTGCAACGCAGTGTTGTTCACAGCGCGACGGGCCGGGGCGGCCGGTAAAGCGCTCGAAGCAGGGGCGGGGGCGCTTCCTTTAAGATGTGAACATTGAGCGGCCAGCCGGGGGTTAGTGTACCGGCTTTGAGTTTTTCGGGGCGGCAAGCTCACATCATCTAATGAGGTCATATGGTCACACGGCCACCCGCAACTTCACCCGAACCTGATCAGCCGCAGCGCCAGAAAATCCAGCAGGCGGCGACTGTCGCTTTGTATGCCGCGCTGATGCTGCTGGCTCTGTGGGTCATTCGCGACTTCCTTGCGGCTGTCGCCTGGGCGGTGGTGATTGCCATTGCGTTGTGGCCGGTGTTACGGAAAGTCGAAAGCCGCGGCTTGTTACGGGGGCGCACGACGCTCATCGCGGTGTTTCTGACGCTGGCGATTGCACTCCTTATCGTTTTGCCGGTCGCACTCGGCATCGGTCAGGCGAGCCATGAAGCGCACGATCTGCTCGAATTGTTCAAGTCCGTGCAGGAAAACGGCATCGCCATGCCGGATGTCGTTCATCGTCTGCCGTTCGGCTCGCAGCAGATCACGGACTGGTGGCAGGCCAACCTGGGCCAGCCGTTACGCCAGTCGCCCGCCATGAAGAGCCTGCATGGCGCCGCAGTGGTCACGTTGGGGCGCCACTTCGGTGCCCGCGCGGTGCATGGCTTGGCGGTGTTCGGCTTCATGCTCGTCACGGTTTTCGTGATCTTTCAAGCGGGGTCGCGCCTGTCCGGTTCGCTGTTCAAAGGCGCGGAGCGCACCTTTGGCAGCAATGGCGCACGGTTGCTCGAACGCATGGTCGCGGCCGTGCGCGGTACGGTGGCGGGGCTGGTGGTCGTGGGCATCGGCGAGGGCGTGCTGCTCGGGTTCGCCTATCTGGTAACAGGTGTCCCGCATGCTGCACTGCTGGCTTTCGTCACGGCGGTTGCCGCCATGCTGCCGTTTTGCGCGCCAATCGCCTTCTGCGGCGCGGCCTTATGGCTGTTCGCGCAGGGCTCGGCGGGGTGGGCGATCGGCTTGGCGGTGTTTGGTTTTGTCATTGTTTTCATCGCCGAGCATTTTGTGCGGCCGGTCATCATTGGCAATTCGACGCGCTTGCCATTCCTGCTGGTGCTGTTCGGGATTCTGGGCGGCGCGGAGACCTTCGGACTGATTGGTCTTTTTATCGGCCCCGCGCTGATGACGGTTCTGATGGTGATGTGGAAGGATTGGGTGCGGTAGGGGCGGAGGGGCTCTCCTGCGTCGACCCCGCGCAGCCGAGCGTGTATTTAAGCGCGTCGGGCAGCAATGCGCTCCAGACCGCCCAGGTGTGGCCGCCGTCGATGATACGCAGCGCCGCTGGATTGCCCGCCAGCCTCAGATTGGTATAGAGCGTGGACGCGTCGGCCTGGATCGCGAGGTCGTCGTCGCCCGCGCCGATGAACATCGGCAGCCGGTATGGGCCGTTGATGTAGCGGGTCCATTGCGCCGGATAGTTCAGCGCGTGCCAGACGCGCAGATCGAACTGGCGGTCGCCAAATACCCCCACGTGACGCGCCGCCGAGGTCAATGGCGGTTCTTCAGGGTAGATCGCGGGACTGAGCAGCAGCGCGCCGCAGAACTGGTCCGGACGTGTCATTGCATAGCGCAGCGCCCCGAATCCGCCCATCGAAACGCCCCCGATCATCCGGCCGGCACGTTGATCGGCGACCGCATAATGCGCCTCCACTTCGGGCATCAGGTCCTCGAAGAACGCCGTCTCCATCTTTTCCTTACGGTCGACGTACCAGTCGGTTCCGCCTTGCGGCATCACGATGACGACAGGCGGGATGTCCTTGTGTTCGATCAACGTGTCAACGGTGGTTTGCAGATGACCCTGGATGATCCAGTCGTTGGCGTTGCCGTTATTACCATGCAGCAGATAGAGCACTGGGTAGCGCGCGCCGTTCGCGTGATATCCGGTAGGCAGGTAGATCGTGTAGGCCCAGTCGCGCCCGAGCGCGTTCGCGTGAAGGCTGCGGCTCACTACCGTGCCGGCCAGCACAGATGCCTGCGCGGCGAGGGCTGCGGCGAGGAAGCACAACGAGAGTGACGCGGAAAGCCAGAATCTGCGCATAGGTAAGGAAACAGGGTGGCTCGTGGAGTGCAATGTGCCAGCGGCTTCAGCTAGCAAAACGCGCCGGCCGGATGAACCGGCTCGCACCGGCGATCCTAATTCGCCGCGCCGCGTGTGCTGGCGGCCCGCGCGCGAAACCTGACGACGCGCTTGAGCGGCTCAGCCGCCCAGGCAACGAGGACAAGCGTGCCGATCGCAATGGCGTCTGCCAGCAAGCCGAGCGGGACATCGAGGTAGCCGTCGGTGGCGGTGTAAAGCAGCGAATCGACGACCAGCGAGATGACCGCGCCCGCGACAAAGCACAGCAACCCCTTCCGCCCGACCATGCCCACCCACGGCAGCCACCGCGCGAGCTTCTTCGCCCAGCCCAGACGAATCAGGTTGGCAACCAGCCACGCTATGGCGAGGAAGTTGACCGCCCGCAGCCACGACAAATTCTGCTTGAACCCGGGATCGAGCGGTTCGTGTCCGCCGGATAGTTTGAACCAGGCGCCGCCAGCCATGACCGCAAGTGCCAGTGCGTTGACCAGCCAGCCAACGCGATGCGCGCTGATCTTCTGATAGACCGGCTGGCACTGCGCGATCACGCCCAGCACGAACAGCAACTGCCACGCGAGCGGATTGAAATTCCATTGGGTGTCTTCAATGGCAGGCAAATTCCCGGCGAACTGCGCCGCAACGGCCCACAGCGCGAGGCTGCCGGCCAGCAACCACACCGGGCGGCGGCGTGCCAGCGGCAGGATCAGCGGTACACAGAGCGCGAAGAACGCATACATGGGCAGCACCGAAGCCAGATAAGGCTGGCGGCGCAACAACAGGATGTCACGCAGGGCGACCAGCGGCGCGTCGAGCAGGTCGTCCAGATCCGTCACGGTGAGATTCGGCGCGTCGATACTGAAGGCGATCAGAACGGCGCTCACCAGCAGCATCAACCCTGCGGTGATGAGAAAGGCCCGGTAGATTTCTAGTGCACGGCGCAGAAAGCGTTGCCGGGCGATCGCCTCGGTGCGGCGCTCGGCGAGCGCGGCGTAAGCGGTGGCGGTCGCGAAGCCGCCGAGGAACACGAAGACCTCCGCCGCATCGCACATCGCGTAAGCGTGCAGCGTGAGACGCGACAGAATGCTGCCGCCGATGTGATCCACGACGATGATCAGCAAAACCAGGCCTCGAAAAAAATCGAGTTCGAGCACACGGAAAGATGACTTTTGCATTGAGTACGGCAAAAAACAACCCTGTGCGAACACGAGGGCGGTGAGCGCCACGCGCGGGCAGAGGGCCTGAAAGAGGGAACCGGGCGCGGCGCGCCGGCCAATACCGGCGGCACGCTGCCACATGAGTCAGACTCGCCCGGGCGAGAGGTCGGATGCATGGCGCATCAAACCAGATCGGCTGCGGAATACTGTGTTTGACGGACCCGGCGAGCTTGCTTTCGAAAACATTGCATCATATTACGAATCGGAGCGAGTGGCGGTGGCTGCCCGATTTTGGCGGACCCGCGGGGGGATTGTCTGATCCAATTCCCTTTGGCGCGGCCCCAACTCATGGGGTAGAAGAGCGAATCGACCCCAAGCTCCAACTGTCGGAATGTGCAATCCCGATTTTTCTCACGTTGATATTTAGCAACGCTTTGCCCCCGCTTAACTTGTCCCGATGGACGGCCTACTATCGGTGTGCAAGCATCATTTCCATGACCGGTAAACGCGCAAAGTGAAGTCGCTGCTGAAAATAAAAGAAGAGGTTTCTCAAAGTTGGCTGTGTGCTGGCTGATGGCTAGAGAGTCGGGAGAGCTTCATGAAAAAGAAAATGATCGCGCTAGCGTTGTCCGCTGTCTTTGCCGTGCCTGCGTTAGCGCAAAGCAGCATCACGTTGTACGGGGTAATCGACGAGGGCGTTAACTACACGAACAACGCGGGAGATAAATCGGCCTATCAGTTGGAGAGCGGCTACGCGCAAGGCAGTCGCTGGGGGCTGAAGGGATCGGAAGATCTGGGCAGCGGTCTGAAGGCGATTTTCGACCTCGAGAACGGCTTTGACGTGAACAGCGGCGCGCTCGGGCAAGGCGGCCGTATGTTCGGCCGCCAGGCATGGGTCGGGCTGACGGCGTCCAACTACGGCACGATCACATTCGGGCGGCAGTACGATTCAGTGGTCGACTACCTGGCGCAGGCCACGGCAAACGGTAACTGGGGTGGATATCTGCTCTCGCACCCCTACGACAACGACAACACCGACAACTCGTTCCGCGTCAACAACACCGTCAAATACGCGAGTCCGGAATTCGCCGGGCTTCAGTTCGGCGGCACCTACAGTTTCAGCAATGACATCGGCTTCGCGAACAACCGTCAGTACAGCCTGGGCGGCCAGTACACGAACGGTGGGCTGCTGGTGGTCGCGTCATACCTGCAGGCCACCAATCCCGGGCTGACCACAGGGGGGGCAATCGCTACCGACGACGCGAACTTCGCCTCGGAAAGCCTGCGCATTTATGGTGGCGGCCTGAACTACACGTTCGGCGCGACGACGGTTGGCTTTGTCTACACCAATACGAATGTCGGAGAGCCGTCGGCGACCGATACCTCGGTCTACGTGGGGACGATTACCGCGCCTAACGGTGGAACCATCACCGCGATCAAGTTCCAGAACTTCGAGGTGAACGGCAAATACCAGCTCACGCCGGCATTCTTCGTTGGCGCGCAGTACGTGTACACGGAGGGCACCATGGACGCGACCTCCGGCAACGAGAACCCGAAGTACCACACGTTCGGGCTGATGGCTGACTACAACCTCTCCAAGCGCACTGACTTCTACTTCCAGGCGGCGTATCAGAAGGTGGCGGGCGACAAGACCGACACCATCCTGGATGACGCCTATATCCCAGGCGCGGCCGGGGTGTCCTCGACGGCAAACCAGTTTGCCATTCGCGCGGCAATCCGGCATAAGTTCTAAGCGAGGGCCGCTTCGATCACGGCTATGCCGTGGGCGTAAAACCGCTCGCACCGCATCACACGCCCGGTGGGCAAATGGTGGCGCTTATTATTCAGTCATCCATATCAGTTTACCGGATTATGTCCAACGAATCATGAGCCCACGTTGTCGTTCCCGTTCAAGATGCTTTTTGCCGTGCGTTTCTGGAACAGGCTGTTCCTGAAGGACGCGTTGCCGGACGCATCGAAGGGGCTAGCCCACATGGGGACTTCCTGCGGGGCGACGGAGGCCTGGCGCCGTTGACGCTATCTGGCAAACGCATTCGGCCACTGCTCGGAGTGCCACACGCCGCTCCTCGCTGCCCCATGCGCGCATTCAAGTTGTTGGGCCGACTTGCCGTTAAAGGTGACGTTACCGGACGTTCGTCGAGAGCGTCATGGTTGACGTAAGCGCGCTGTTTGTCGCGCTGCGTCGCCGGTGTTGGACTGGCCGTGTGCACAGACGGGTCATCGACGCGGAGCACAACGTGCCTCTCTAACACGGTCTGGAAAGAGTTGTATCAGAGTGTGCAGTCAGATCGATTTCTGTCTGACTCATCTTACAATTCCGCTTGAATTTTAATCAACCAACCCAACCGCTTTTAAAAGAAAACGCTTTATTTTCAAGGTGTTTTTGATGAGGCGCCGGGGGCAAGGCAGGGCCAGGTGAGCGCCGCTAGAGGTGGCTTGTCGTGTCGCAAAATCGCAGCGCTTCGGATGAATGCGCGCATTGCAGGCGACGCGGGACTCTCCGGGTCCGCCCATGAACAAGGCAGAGGTCGAACATGTCAAGAGGTCGTTTCGACAGAACAAGGATGGCCGGTGTAGCAGGCGTCTGGGTCGCAATGGCAATGAGCGGCTGCGTGAATGTGGCGCAGCAGGGTACGCAGGCGGGTTTGCCTGCTTCGGGGGTGGCAGTCGCATCGGCTCCAGTTGGGGCGGCTTCGGCCTCAGCTTCGGCTACAACAGCGGCGGCTGGGCCGCAGGCGTCACTGGAAGGTAAGGCGCTCGCGTTGAAGAAGGGGCCGCCACTGACCTATCGCGTCAAGCGCGGCGATACGCTTGCCCGCATTGCGCAGCATCATGGGTGCACGGTCAAGGAACTGATCGCCTGGAACAGGCTAAAGCCTTCCGCGCGACTCAAGCGTGGAGAGGTGCTGAAGGTCGCGTCGCCGGAAGCGGTGCGTGAGGCGAATGCCGCGGCAGCGGCGGCGAAGGCGGCTGCCGCGTCGGCGGTGCCTGGTTCATCGGCAACGACTGTCGTTTCAGGCACGGTCGCCGCGCCGGGTTCCCCAACACAGGCAGGGGCGACGACCGCTCAGCCTGACGCGGCACAGACGCGTCAGGTGGATGCCGAGATGGCGCGTCATGCAAAGACTGTTGCGCTCGCATGGCCGGCTCAGGGCAGTGTGGTTGGGGGCTTCCAGGCGGGTGAGACACGCGGTATCGAGATCGGCGGCAAGCCGGGCGATCCGGTTCGCGCGGCTGCGGACGGCAAGGTCATGTATGCAGGCACCGGACTCAACGAGTACGGCAGTCTGATCATCGTCCAGCACAACAAGGACTTTCTCACGGCGTATTCGCACAATCGCAAGCTGCTGGTGAAGACGGGCGACATCGTGCGGCAAGGGCAGGAGATTGCTGAGATGGGCGACGAGAATAATTCGCGCGTTTCAGTGCTGTTCGAACTGCGCCACGATGGCAAGCCGATTGATCCGATGCCGTTTCTGCCGGCCAAGCAGGGGTGACGTTGCGGGGTGCAGCGAGGGTGATGCAGCACACAGTCTGATGGCGCGGCAGTGCGCGCCGGATGAGCACGTGCATGCGCAAGCAGCGCGCCGGGCGTGGGAACGCTGCCGGCCAACGGGGCGGGTGATTAGCTCACCTGCGCCGTTGTCACCGCTCGTGCTTACCGGCCAGCTATGTACCGGTCAAAATGTATCGCCCGGCACGCGTATCCATCCTTCCATCAGCACGCGGGCGCTACGGCTCATGATGGCCTTCTTCACGACCCATTCGCCGTCGACCTGGCTCGCCTGCGCGCCGACCCGCAGTGTGCCGGACGGATGGCCGAAGCGTACCGCTTCGCGTTCGCCGCCACCCGCGGCGAGATTGACCAGCGTGCCCGGAATCGCGGCAGCCGTACCGATGGCCACCGCCGCCGTGCCCATCATCGCGTGATGCAGCTTGCCCATGGACATCGCGCGCACCAGCAAATCGGCGTCGCCCGCGCTCACTTGCTTGCCACTCGACGCAGCATAAGCCGCCGGTTTCGCGACGAAGGCGACCTTCGGCGTGTGCTGGCGGGTAGCGATTTCATCGAGGTGTTTGATGAGCCCCATACGCAGCGCGCCGTGGGCGCGAATCGTCTCGAACTTCTCGAGCGCCTTGACGTCACTGTTGATGGCGTCCTGCAACTCGGTGCCCGTGTAGCCGATTTCTTCCGCGTTCACGAAGATCGTCGGAATGCCGGCGTTGATCATGGTTGCCTTGAGCGTGCCAATACCGGGCACCTCCAGGTCGTCGACCAGATGGCCGGTCGGGAACATCGCGCCGCCTGCGCCTTCTTCTTCCGCAGCCGGGTCCATGAATTCGAGCCGCACTTCCGCAGCAGGAAAGGTCACGCCGTCGAGTTCGAAGTCGCCGGTTTCCTGCACGGCGCCGTCGGTGATGGGCACGTGGCCAATGATCGTCTTGCCAATATTGGCCTGCCAGATTCGCACGGTGGCGACGCCGTTATGCGGAATCCGGCTTGAGTCGACGAGGCCCGCGCTGATCGCGAACGGGCCCACCGCAGCGGAGAGATTGCCACAGTTGCCGCTCCAGTCGACGAAGGCCTTGTCGATGGACACCTGGCCAAACAGATAGTCGACGTCGTGATCCGGCTTGCTGCTCCTGGCGATGATCACGGTCTTACTGGTGCTCGATGTGGCGCCACCCATGCCGTCGATCTGTTTGCCATACGGGTCGGGGCTGCCGATCACGCGCAGCAGCAGCGCATCGCGCGCAGGGCCAGGCACTTGCGTGGCCTCGGGCAAATCCTGCAGACGGAAGAACACGCCCTTGCTGGTGCCGCCGCGCATGTAGGTCGCGGGAATCTTGATCTGGGGTACGTGAGCCATTGCGTAGTTGTCCTGTTAAGACGCGAGCGGCGCATCGCCGTGCCGCCCGCGTAGCAAACCGCTTGACGCGCGATGCTGCCGCGCGTCGTGATTCAGTTCTTCTGGTTCACTCGGACTCAAGCCGCTGCTTTGGTCGATTCGAGAAAATCCTGCGCGAACCGTTGCAGCACGCCACCCGCTTCGTAGATCGACACCTCTTCAGCCGTATCGAGCCGGCAGGTCACGGGCACCTCCACGCGCTCGCCATTGCGGCGATTTATCACCAGCGTGAGATCAGCGCGCGGCGTGCGCTCGCCGATCACATCGAAGGTCTCGGTGCCGTCGATGCCAAGCGTCAGACGGTTCACGCCCGGCTTGAACTCCAGTGGCAACACGCCCATGCCAACGAGGTTGGTGCGGTGGATGCGCTCAAAGCCCTCAGCCACAATCGCCTCTGCGCCGGCGAGACGCACGCCCTTGGCAGCCCAGTCGCGCGACGACCCCTGACCGTAGTCGGCCCCCGCAATCACGATCAGCGGCTGCTTGCGCGCCATGTAGGTTTCGATGGCTTCCCACATGCGAGTGACCTTGCCCTCCGGCTCGATGCGTGCGAGCGATCCCGCTTTCACGTTGCCGTCTTCGAGCACCATTTCGTTCTTCAACGTCGGGTTGGCGAAGGTGGCGCGCTGCGCGGTGAGGTGGTCGCCACGGTGGGTCGCATACGAGTTGAAGTCTTCCTCCGGCAAGCCCATCTTCGCGAGGTACTCGCCGGATGCGCTGTCGGGCAGGATCGCATTTGAGGGCGAGAGGTGGTCAGTGGTGATGTTGTCGCCCAGCACCGCCAGCGGGCGCATGCCCTGCAGTGTGCGCGCGCCGGCCAGCGCACCTTCCCAATACGGCGGGCGACGGATGTAGGTGCTCATCTCGCGCCAGTCGTACAGCGGATCGGCGCTTTCGCCGGTGTCGGCCGTCACCGCGAACATCGGCTCATAGACCTTGCGGAACTGCTCCGGTTTTACGCTTGAGGCGACGATGGCGTCGATTTCCTGATCCGACGGCCAGATGTCCTTCAGCATGATCGGCTTGCCGTCGGCGTCCATACCAAGCACGTCCTTTTCGATGTCGAAACGGATCGTACCGGCAATTGCATACGCGACGACCAGCGGCGGCGAGGCAAGAAACGCCTGCTTGGCATACGGGTGAATGCGTCCGTCGAAGTTGCGGTTACCGGACAGCACGGCGGTGGCGTACAGATCGCGCTCGGTGATCTCCTTCTGGATCACGGGATCGAGCGCGCCGGACATGCCGTTGCACGACGTACAGGCATACGCGACCACACCGAACCCCAACTGCTCCAGTTCTGGCAACAATGTGGCCTCTTCCAGATACAGTGTGACGGCTTTCGACCCCGGTGCGAGCGAGCTCTTCACCCAAGGTTTGCGCGTCAGTCCGCGCTGATTGGCATTGCGCGCCAGCAGGCCGGCCGCGATCATGTTGCGCGGGTTATTGGTGTTGGTGCAGCTAGTGATGGCCGCGATAATGACGGCGCCGTCCGGCATCAAACCGGGTTCGTTCTCCACCTTGCCGCTGATGCCGCGCGCGGCCAGTTCGGAGACCGGCAAACGGCGGTGCGGATTCGACGGGCCGGCGAGCGTGCGTACGACCGTCGACAGATCGAACTTCAGCACGCGCTCATATTCCGCGCGCTTCAGGCTTTCGCCCCACAGGCCGGTTTCCTTCGCATAGGTCTCGACCAGTTTCACGAGTTCGTCGTCGCGTCCGGTGAGTTTCAGATACTTGATGGTCTGCTCGTCGATATAGAACATCGCGGCCGTGGCGCCAAATTCAGGCGCCATATTGGCAATCGTCGCACGATCGCCCAGAGTCAGATTGGCCGTGCCTGCGCCGTAAAACTCCAGGTAAGCGCCGACCACTTTCTCCTTGCGCAGGAATTCCGTGAGCGATAGCACCACGTCAGTGGCCGTAATGCCTTCAGCGGGCTTGCCGCTGAGTTCGACTCCGACAATATCCGGCAGACGCATATAAGACGCGCGCCCAAGCATCACGCTTTCGGCTTCGAGTCCACCCACGCCAATTGCGATCACGCCAAGCGCGTCCACCATCGGCGTGTGCGAGTCGGTGCCCACCAGCGTATCGGGGAAAGCGACGCCGTCTTTCACCTGCACGACCGGGCTCATGCGTTCGAGATTGATCTGATGCAGGATGCCGTTGCCCGGCGGAATCACATCGACGTTCTTGAAGGCCTTCTTGGTCCAGTTGATGAAATCGAAACGGTCTTCGTTGCGGCGATCTTCAATGGCGCGGTTCTTGTTGAACGCATCGGGATCGAAACCGCCGCACTCGACCGCGAGCGAGTGATCTACCACCAGTTGGGTCGGCACAACAGGGTTGACCATCGCGGGATCGCCGCCTTGGGCGGCGATCGCGTCGCGCAGTCCGGCCAGATCGACGAGGGCGGTTTGCCCGAGAATGTCGTGACATACGACACGCGCCGGAAACCACGGAAAATCCAGTTCGCGTTTGCGCTCGATGATCTGCTTGAGCGAGGCGACAAGCGAGACCGGATCGCAGCGCCGCACGAGGTTTTCGGCCAGCACGCGTGAGGTGTACGGGAGTTTGTCATAGGCGCCTGGCTGGATGGCCTCGACCGCAGCGCGCGTGTCGAAGTAATCCAGCTTGGTGCCAGGCAGGGGCTTGCGATTTGCAGTGTTCATGGCGTAGGGACAAACAATGTAGTGATCTGGGGAGCGGGCTGCGTGATCAGTTCCCATCGTTCAGGCAGCATGGGGCGGGCGGCTTGGGTTTGAGGTCACTCTGTATGGAAGGATTTTATCCGCATCGGGCAACCCCTTGGCAATAGACCGGATGGCCAGCCATGTCACGCAATTCCACCCCTCACGGGAGCTATGCCGTGTGCAGTGCAACAAGCCGTGGAATAAAAACGGTCTTGACTCGTTGCCGAGGGCAGATTCGGGCGAGTCAAGACTCAATTTCATCGCAGCGCTCTCTTTGCCGACGATGGCCTAGCCCGCGCTTCAGGCATCACGTGCCGAATGCGCGGCAAGGACCAACGTCAGGAGTAAAGCGAAAACTAGGCGCGTTTCGCCAGCGGCACAAACTTCAGATCGTCCGGACCGGTGTAATTCGCACTCGGCCGGATGATCTTGTTGTCGATGCGTTGCTCGATGATGTGCGCGCTCCAGCCTGCCGTGCGGGCAATCACAAAGACCGGCGTGAACATCGCCGTGGGCACGCCCATCATGTGATACGACACCGAGCTGAACCAGTCCAGGTTCGGGAACATCTTCTTCGCGTCTCCCATCACCGTTTCGAGTCGCTCGGCGATGTCGAAAAGCTTGGTGCTGCCGGCTTCCTTCGACAACTTCTTCGCCACATCCTTGATCACCTTGTTACGCGGGTCGGAGATCGTGTACACCGGATGGCCGAAGCCGATCACCACTTCCTTGTTCTCGACGCGGCGGCGGATGTCGGCTTCCGCTTCGTCCGGGTTCTGGTAGCGCGACTGGATTTCAAACGCCACTTCGTTGGCACCGCCGTGCTTCGGGCCGCGCAGCGCGCCAATGGCGCCGGTTAGCGCCGAATACATGTCCGAACCCGTACCGGCGATCACGCGGCCGGTGAAGGTCGACGCGTTGAATTCGTGTTCCGCGTACAGGTTCAGCGACGTATGCATCGCCTCGACCCACGACTTCGACGGCTCGA
>NZ_JBAURZ010000408.1:0-13868 GCF_049581445.1 Paraburkholderia sp.
CTTCCTTCAGGCGCACGGCTTCTTCCACCGCGATTTCGTCGAACGGGTTCATCGACATCTTGACGTTTGCAATGTCGACGCCCGTGCCGTCCGACTTCACCCGGACTTTCACGTTGTAATCGACCACCCGTTTAACAGCCACCATCAACTTCATTGCACTCTCTCCAGTGTTCAGTTTCGCCCGCTTAAAGCGCCAACCTACGTCCAATACGGCAACCCACTTTTCTCAAGACCCGCAGCATTCACCGCGCGGTTGTGACACCTGCCCAAACGCTTTGTCGTCGACGCTCGCTCGTGTTTTCCAAGCCGACTATTCACGCATTAGTCCGCCAACAGACGACGGGCTACGATCAGCCGATGAATCTCATTCGTCCCTTCGATGATCTGGTTCAGCTTCGCGTCGCGCATCATCCGTTCAACCGGGAAATCCTTCGAATAACCATAGCTACCAAGCACCTGGACTGCTTCGGTTGTGACTTCCATGGCAACGTCCGTCACGAAGCATTTCGTGATCGACGAAAGCATGTTGAGCCGCGTGTGATCCCCAGAATCGATTTCATCTGCACAGTTGTAGAGCAGGTTGCGCGCGGCTTCCACCTTGATCGCCATATCGGCGAGCTTGAACTGCATACCCTGGAACTCCGCAATGGGCCGCCCAAACTGCCTGCGCTCCTTGGCGTACGTGACAGCGACATCGAGAGCGCCTTGCGCGAGCCCGAGCGAGGTGGCCGCGATGGTCGGGCGATTCAGGTCCAGCACCTTCATGCAGGCCTTGAAGCCTTCGCCCTCCGCGCCAATCCGGCAGTCGACCCCCACTCGCATGTCATCGAAGAAGAGTTCATGATTCGGCGCACCGTTACGCCCCATCTTGCGTTCCTGACGCCCGAGCCGGAAACCCGGCGTCTTGGTGTCGACCAGAAACGCACTGATCCCATCAGAACCGGACACGTCCGAGGTTTTGGCGAAAAGCAGCACGTAGTGCGCGTGGCCGCCCCACGTGATCCAGTTTTTCTGTCCGTTGATGATGTACGAATCGCCATCCTTCACCGCGCGTGTGCGAATGGACGAAACATCGGAGCCTGCCTGAGGCTCGGTCACCGCAATCGCGGTCACGAGCCGACCTTCTGCCGAGAGGGGCAACCAACGCTTTTTCTGCTCCTCCGTGCCGAACTGCAGGAGCGGCAATACAAAAGAAATCGAATTGTTTCCACACAACGTGGCGGCCGCAAGCGAGACCTTGGCGATCTCTTCTTTGACTACGCACACGGTTTTCAGGTTGCCGCCCGGTCCACCGTATTCCTCCGGCAGCCACAATTGCAACAGCCCCATGTCCCCAAAGACCGGCACCAGTTCGGACGGGAAACGGTCGCTTTCTTCCATCCCCTCCACGAGTGGCACAACGTGCTTCTGGACCATGCGACGGACAGAGTCGCGGATTGTGACGAGATCTTCATTGAGACGCATATTCACTCCGATAGTCGACACTCGCGCGTGACAATCAATAGCTCGGAAACGAGAGACCGCCGTTGATGCTGAGTGTCGATCCCGACACCTGATCCGATTCCTTGCTGGAGAGGTAAAGGATGTACTCGGCAAGATCCTCGGCTGTATTGAGTTTGAATTTCACGCGTTGTTCAGCCTTCGTAAACGCCTTGACAATGACCTCCTGAGAGCCGGCGTCTTTGGCCGCGAGGAACCGGTCATGCGCGGGCGTGCCGGTCGTCAGGGTAGTCGCCACCGAATTGATCCGGATGCCCAGATTTGCGAGCTCTGCGCCAAGCGCGCGTGTGAGGAACATGATCGAAGCACCGGCCGCGCCGATCATCGATTCGCTCGGGGTCGGAATGCGGGCAGCATCCGTAGTGACGAGAACGATTTTTCCGTAGCGCTGCTCGCGCATGAACTTCGTAGCGGCGTGCACTGCGTTCAGGCGTGGCATAAGCCGGCTCGTCAAACATGCAATGCCCTCTTCGGGCGCCATGTCGACAAAGAGCTTGGGTTTAGGTTCACGGGGGCCACCGCTTGCCACGACGATGTCCACCTTGCCGAATTGCTCGACTGCACGGGCGACAGCCTGTTCGATGCCTTGATAAGTCAGCAGGTCGCTGTTCACAAATACGCGCTCGCCTGGATGACCGCGGCATTCTTCGATGAGCGAGCACGCCGCCGCCTCGTCGCGGCCCTGGATCACGACGCTCGCGCCACATTGCGCCAGCTTCTTGACCGAAGCGCGCCCGATTCCCTTCGTGCCACCCAGCACGACTGCCGACGAGCCAGTGAGTTCAGTAAGCATGTGTTGACGTTCCCTTCTCTGAGCCCGCTCCTCGCAGGCGATTGAGCCGAGGTCTCGCTGATGGCGATGTCGCTCATCAGCGGGACCGATCGTTCATCCGTTCTCTTTGGTCTCACCGTCGTAACGTGCTTCCCGCGTGTGCGCCGCACCACTCACGCCCTTATTGCGACGTTCCTTCATGAAGTTACTTTCGTCGGTTTCGTAGCGGATATTCGTACCGAGCGCATGCATCACATAGCCGTGGACGAATTGCGACGTCATCCCCATCGAGTCCAACGACAGATGGGTCGCCGCCTTGCCAATCGCGATCGCATCTCTCGGCAGCCGCACGATGCGCTCTGCCCAGTCTTCTCCGGCGGCCGCGAGGTCGCTCGCCGGTACCGCCTTGTTGACAAGGCCGATACGCGCGGCTTCGGTGCCGCTCATCACTTCGCCTAGCAGCAGGATCTCTCGTGCCTTTTTGGGGCCCAGCGCTAGGATATTGATGCTCGTCATGTAGGACGCACCCGCCAGCCCCATCTTCTGTTCGGGGTGGCCGATCTTCGCGTCCTCTGCCGCAATCGCGAGGTCGCTCGCTTCGACGAGGTACAGGCCGGCGCCGACGCAGTAGCCCTGCACCAGCGACAAGGTCGGCTTCGTGCAATACAGCAGTTGCCGAAACTGCTCGACATGGCGCTTGTCGAAACTCAGCCGGATTCGTTGACTGGGACGACGGGCTCCCGGATCTTTTGAAAAGCCGTATTCCGCACCGCCCACCTGGGCCAGATCGTGACCGGTCGAGAAATCCCGGCCTTCGCTGCGAAAAATGATTGCCCGCACGTCATCGTCGCCTTCAGCGCGCTCGACGTGCTCCATCAAGCGATCGAACATCTCGTAGGTCAACGCATTGCGCTTGTCGTCGCGGCAAAACGTGATGTATGCCCGGCCATCCTTCGACTCGTACTTCACGAGATCCCTCAAATCGTCGCTCATCGCTGCTCCTTGTCAGAAACGGTTGATCAACCCGACCTCGGTCAAAAGCGCACTTGCCGGGGCAATCGTGCGGTACACGCGGCCATGCTGCGTGGAATCATTTATCCCGTTTTTTGGTTCATTGGATGAACCTTTGATATATAGTTGATGAATTGCAGGAGGATGTCAAGTGCTGAAATCCAGCACTTTGGCGACGCGTGGAATGTCGCGACACTGTGTTTAAACCCGCGTTCAACAGCGGCGCATCAATGCCGCTCGATCATGCGGACGCACAAAAACCTCTTGATCGGCCGTTTCAAGGTCACGACTTGAAGATTCAGACGCGAGCGGGTAGCATCTGCGCAAAGCCATTAATGGATGAATCATTGAAATGACCTCGAACCGATCATCGGCCCGCATTGCCACACGTGGCACCGGCAACGATGCCACCGGCGCTTCTCCCGCGACGGCACGCCCGGCACCCGCCTATGCTCCTGTACAAACACGCCGCGCGTTCGAAGCCGTCGCTGATCAGATCCGGAACCAGCTTACGAGCGGCGCCCTGCAGCCGGGCGACCGCTTGCCTTCGGAGCGCGAACTCGCCGAATCGTTCAGCCTGAGCCGCAACACTGTGCGCGAAGCGCTGCGCTCGCTGGAAAACGCCGGCGTGCTGGAATTCCGCAAGGGCGCCACCGGCGGTGCCTTTGTGCGCGAAGGCCAGGGCGATGCGGTCATCGCGGGGTTCTCCGATCTCTTCCGGCTCGGTGCGATCAAACCGGCCGACTTGACCGAAGCGCGCCTGATCGTCAGCGTGGCGGCTACGCGCTTTGCCTGTCAACGCGCCAAGGACGAGGATTTCGAGTCGCTGCGCGAGAATCTCCGGCGGAGCGAACAGGCGGTGCTCCAAGGCGACGTGAAGGAACGGGTGCGGATCAACCTCGAATTCCATCGGCTGCTCGCGCGCGCTGCGCGCAATCCGGTGCTCGTCATCCTGACTGATGCGCTGGTCCAGATTCACGAACAGTTGCTCGAAGTCTTGACGCCACTGCCCGACAGTTCGGTCATGCCGTCCCGCAAGCGCCTGCTCAAGTACCTGATCGCACGTGATGAAGACAAAGCGGCCACAGAAATGGAGACGCATCTGAAAGCGCTGCAAAAGCACTACCTTTCACAAAATCTGGAGCAGAAGCGCGCCAGCTGATCGCCGGCGCCGAAAGGCACTGCTCGTCGATCGTTCCAGGAACAGCAGGAGCAGCGCGCGTTATTCGCTGCGCACATCGATCGCGCCTGCCTCGAAAAAGGCGGCGACCTCGCCGGCGCTGAAACCGAATTCTTCCAGCACGGACGAAGTTGACGCTCCAGGAGTCTCGCCAAGGCGTTCTACGCACGCGGCCGTACCCGTCAGTCGCACGGGATTGCCGATCTGCACTACCTGTTCATCCTGGTACGGAAATGACATCACCGTGCCACGCTCGATGAAGTGCGGATCGCCGAGCGCCTCATGAAAGTCGTTTACCGGCGCAGCCTGAACGTCCTGGCGCTCGAATATGGCGAGCCATTCGGCGAGTTCCTTCGCAGCCATCGCGCGCTCGATCGAGGCGCGCATCTCGTGCCATTGCGCGGCGTCGTGCTGCGCGTCCGCGAATTCTTCCCGACCAATTGCCCTGCAGAATCTCCTCCAGAAACGCGGTTCAATATTTGTCGTACAAACGAACTTGCCGTCTCGCGTGCGCCAGATGCCGCAGTCGACGCGGTGATTTCCGCGCTGTGGAATGTTGGCTGGGTCGGGGTTGCGTGCGAGAAACCAGGCGGCGAACGTCATTGCAGAATCAAGCATTGAAATATCAATCGCGCGGCCTCGCCGGTCGTGGCGCTCCCCGATATGCGCGATCAGGACACCCAGCGCCGCATTGAGACCGGCTATGACATCCGCAATGGGTACGTTCGGAAATGACGGGCGATCCGCGCTCTCTCCAATTCGCGACAGCACTCCGGAGAGCGCGAGTGCAAGTTGGTCGTGACCCGGTCGGCTACGGTACGGGCCCGTTTGTCCAGCAAAGGAGACAGAGCAATAATGCAAACCCGCATTCAGTTGTTGTACGACGTCTCGTCCGAGCCCTAGCCCGTCCAGTACGCCGGGCCGATAATCCTCAACGAGCACATTCGCATTGCGTAATAACGGGCGCAAGATCTCTGGCGCGCTAGCGTGCCCCAGATCCACAACAATGCTTTCCTTGTTCCTTGCCAACGTCTCTGCTGCTTTCGCCCTTTTACGCTGCGCGGCGCTCAAGCCGCCCAGGTTGAATGCCGCTGAGAGTTTCTCGAGTTCCCGAGGATTCTCAATCCGGATCACGCGCGCGCCGAAATCAGCCAGCATCCATGTACAAAGCTGGGCTGGCAGGAAGCGTGAGAAGTCCAGCACCGTCAGTCCGGTCAATGGCTGAACGTCCGTTGGAGCCCGATTGGATGTAGCGGTCATCTTCGTAATCATGGGTCGTATAGAAAACGCTTAGCAGGCTTTGACAACAGGCGCTTTGCGCACGAGGCACAGAATCACCGCGCCCATCAGTGGGCCAGCCGCAATCACGAGGAGGGTCATATAGAGCGAGCGGCCATGAGCGAATACGTAACCCGCCAGCATTGGTGAAATAAAGCTGCCGATCGACCATACCGTGTTGACGAAACCCGCTGCGGCGCCCGCAAGACGTGGACCGGACGCCTGCGTGTACAAGCCGATCAAAAGTGGCGTGTAGCCGTACGCAGCCGCACCCAGAAAGGGGGCGATCACATAGTATCCGGTCATCGACGAGCAATTGCCGAATACCGCCAGCAGCGCTATAAAGATCAGGAGATCTGCCACGGCAACCAGTTTTGCATACCCGTTCAGGGTGTCGTATAGCCATCCAAATAGCGGCTTCGACAGAAAAGCCCCAACACCGAACCCCATCAGCACCGACCCGGCAATCACGGGTGACAGACCGTGTGCGACGGTCAACAATGCATTCGCCCAGGAAACGAAGCCGAGCGTGCCGTAAAGAGCCCCTGCGCCACCCAGCGCGACCAACACAATATTGCGATTTCTCAGCAGCGACATGAACTGCGCGCCGGTGATCCTCGGTGCGGAATGCCCGGCAGGTGCATTCTTTACTACGAGCACGCAGATTGCCGTGAACACGAATGTCGCAATGCCGAGCATCTGGTAAGCGCTCTGCCAGCCGTAAGCGGCGGCAAACCGGGGCACCGTGGCGTTGGCGATTACGACGGACACCGACGTCCCTGTCGCCCAGATGCCAAATGCGCGGCCCTTATCTTTGCTGAACCATATCGTCAGCACCTTGATCGTTGCACCATACTCCGCACCTGCAGCAAAACCCATCAAAAGGTGCAGCACGATGCCAGCGGTAAACGTGTGGATGAAGCTAAAACAGAATGTGAGTATCGCCAGTGGAAACATCGACATGGCCAAGGTCGCGCGGCTACCGATCTTGTCGGCAAGAATGCCGCCTATCGGACACGAAACGGTGTAACCGACGTAAAAGGCGGTCGTGAGCGAACCGAGCAACGCCAGCCTGAAGCCCAACACGTGACCTACCGGCGCCGCGATACTGGCCCATGCGAAGCGGTCCACGCAACTCACCGTAAACGCGGTCCAGATGACAAGCAGAATGATCCAGCGATATCCGCCACTCGCGGCCTGCGGCGCCACGGCTGGCATCAATTCGCCGGCTACCAGTTGGGTATTCGATTTCATCAGGTCCTCTCCAGGGTGTTCTGCCGTCAGAACTTCGCGTTTCCGGGGCGAACACCAAATGGTTCATCCATTGAATAAACGTTGCAATTGGCGTATACCTTGGTATCGCTCACTGAGTGGGAGCAGCCCTACCGACGCTGCCTCGTGCAGGCCGAATAACCTTTGAGTCCTCCGTTAGGTCGCCTGCGAGACGATCGAATTGCAGCGTCGCTTCCACGCCGCGGACTTCGCATGGTATAAATAGATCATTGGTCCATCCATTGATACTGTCAAATTTATAGCCATTCCGCCATGAGCGAACCTGCAGCATCATCTCGAGCCCGTCTCCGCGCCCCGTCGTTGTTCATTCTGGTCTGCATTACGCTCTCCGGTACATTTCCGCTCCACGTGTTCGTTCCAGCGTTGCCGTCGGCTGCGCGCGATCTGCGGGCATCCGCGGCAGGAATCGGGCTGACGATCACGCTCTACACCATCGGCTTGTCCATCGGTCAACTTGTCTACGGACCGTTATCCGACCGTTATGGCCGTCGGCCCGTGCTCCTATCCGGTTTGTCGCTTTTCGCGATCGCCAGCGTCGCCGCTGTGTATGCGCCGTCGTTGCGAGGACTTGAACTGGCGCGCGTTGTCCAGGCGCTCGGAGGCTGCTCCGGTCTCGTGCTCGGCCGGGCGATCGCGCGCGACAGTTCCGGATCGACCACGCTGATCCGACGCCTTGCCACCCTCAGCATCGCGATGGCCGTCGCCACCGCGGTTGCGCCGATCATCGGCGGTCAGATTGTCGAGCATCTCGGCTGGCGCTCAATCTTTGTCGCACTGAGCACGGCCAACGTGGTGGTTCTGATCGCCGTCTGGTTCACGGTCGCGGAAACGCATACTCCTTTGCGCGACCTTAAATTCGGCCTCTACCTGCAAAGCTACGTCAAGCTGCTAAGAACGCCGGCCTTCGTCGCACACAGTGTGGGCGGCGCGAGCGCCACCACCGGGATCTATGCGTTCCTCTCCGCCTCACCGTTCATCCTCGAGTCTCGACTGGGCTTGTCGGCACGGGCGTTCGGCTTCGCGTACTGCTCGCTGGTGGTCGGACTCGCCTGCGGCCAGACCACCGCCAAAGGGCTCGCCGGGAGCGTATCGGCGCGCACCGCACTGATCGCCGCCAGCCTCATCATGGCGGCGGCGTCTAGCAGTCTGCTGGTTTCGTATGTTTCCAATACGCTATCGGTCGTGTCCGTCATGGCGCCGATGATCGTGATGTTCTTCGCCACGGGCCTCGCCAGTCCCTATGCGATCAGCAGCGCGCTGGAAGTCGACCAATCGGTAATCGGCGCGGCTGCCGGTCTTTATGGGTGTCTGCAGATGGGCTATGGCTCGCTGTGCACCGCCGCCGCCGGCCTGTATCCCAATGATCCCACCCTGTCGATGATCGCCGCCCTACTGGTGTCGAGCGGCATCGCATGGGGCTCGTTCATGGCGTCACCGCGCCGGGACGTTCCAGCGGATCAGGGGTCGATTGCCTAGACGTTGAAGAACAAGAGCCAGCGACAACCGAACGTACGCGGTATGCAGCACGCCGCGCGCGGTACACGTCACGTGGCAGGACCAGACGGCCTTATAGAAAGCCACGCGGGACAACAGCACTCAGTCTGAATCAAACAGGATCAAGTGTGACGAGATCGCGCGCCGCAGCTTCAGCAGCCCGAAGGCCGAATACTGCAGCCTTGATCAGACCGCCGACATACCCTGAGTTGGCACCGCCTTCAATACCGCCAGTCGTCGCGCCTGCCGCATACAGCCCTGAAATCGGACAGTCCCCCGCATCGAGCGCCCTGCCATGGGCGTCGATCACAATGCCGCCCATGGTGTAGGTGATACCTGCACAGAGGGGAATCGCGAGATAGTCAGGACCGTTGATCGGCGCTGCGCCGGTCGCGAGCGTCGCGGGTTTGACGGTACGTGGAGGCACCAGACCGGCAAGTTGTCCGTGCGCGACCGCCTTGTTGTAACTACCAAGTGTGCTCGCGAGGACAAGTGCGTCCATATTCAGTTTCGCCGCGAGCGCATCGACGCCGCGCGCGCGGTGCACGGTCGCGCCGAGCCGCTCCAGCGCCGGATTCGGTGGCAATAGGAACGCTCGTCCGGCCTGCTCCCAGATAGCTTCATCCAGCAGGACGAACGACGACAACGGCTCATCGAGCGTAGCAATGGCGTTGGCAACGGCAACGCCGCCAAGGCCTTCGTCGGTAAAGCGCCTGCCGCTCGCATAGATGTTCGGGGCGCGGCGATATGTACCTTCGAACCATCTCGGCATTACCTTGAAAACCGCCATCGGCTAGCAGCACCGCGCGCGCCCGAATCGTGTGCTCGCGGCCGTCGTGCATTTGCGCGGCGACTCCTGCGCAGCGTCCCTCGACCAGGTGCAGATCGTGCGCCCGCGCACCTCGAATGAAACGGCCGCCCGCTGCCACGAATGAAGCCTCAAGCCTCTGGAGCAGCAGATCGCCGCCTTTACCACGCCAGTGATTCTGAACACCGGTCTCCCGCAGACTGAATGGCATCAGCATGTTGCCCATAAACGGGTACTCGCCGCCTCGTCCGAACTGCGCGCCTTGCTGTGAAAGCCACGCTACGGCCCTCGCGCCATCGGCGGCGAGCGCCTGCGCGAGCGTCTCGTCGCGCAAGCCGGCGCTGGCTTCGACAATCGCAGCGCTCAGTGCCTCCGGCGTCTCGGCCAGATCGCGAAACGCAATGTGAAATACGCCCCCGGCATAGCGTGAATTGGCGGGATACTGTGCTTCGTTGCCCGCTTCCAGAACGAGCGCGGAGAGGCCCAGTCCGGTCATGCGATTCGCCGCTACTAGGCCCGCGAGTCCGCCGCCGACGATCACGACGTCGGCACCTAGGGAGTTGTCCGTGCTCATGATAGCTCCGCCGAACCGAGGTACGCCTCGCGAATTGTCGGGTGTTTTCGTAGCGATTGACCGGTCCCGTGCGCGACGATGCTCCCCACCGAAAGCACATATCCGTAATCCGACAACGCCAACGCTTCGTCCGCATGCTGCTCAACGAGCAGGATCGTGAGTCCCGATTGCCGCAATGTGCGCAGCACCTCGAACATCCGCTCGACGACCAACGGCGCGAGCCCGAGCGACGGCTCATCGAGCAGCAACAACCTGGGGTCGGCCATCAAAGCGCGCCCGATTGCAACCATCGACTGTTCACCGCCACTCAGTGTGATCGCCCGCTGACCGGCTCGCTCATTAAGCTTTGGGAACAGGTCATACACGTAGTCGAGGCGCTCACGGAAAATGGCAGGATCGCGGCGTCGCCGAAGCCTGTAGAAGCCCAGTTTCAGGTTCTCTGCTACCGTGAGCGCCCCAAACACCTGCCGCCCCTCCGGTACCTGAACGATGCCAAGGTCCACCGCCTGCGGTGC
This sequence comes from Paraburkholderia sp., assembly GCF_049581445.1. GTDB lineage: Bacteria > Pseudomonadota > Gammaproteobacteria > Burkholderiales > Burkholderiaceae > Paraburkholderia. Next base: position 10,426 of record NZ_JBAURZ010000408.1, read on the forward strand.
CGAGAGTTTCGCGAGAGGCTGGCCGTCGAACGAGATCGCTCCCGACGTGATGCTTACCAACCGTGAGATCGTGTTGATGAGCGTCGATTTGCCCGCGCCGTTAGCGCCGACGACGGAGACAATCGTCCCTGCTTCGATTTCGAGCGAAATCCCGTGCAACGCTTCGGTGCCGTTGTAGCCGGCTCGCAGTCCACTAAGCTTGAGCATGCGCGGCTCCCGTGCCCAGGTAGGCTTCGATGACTTTCGGGTCGGCCTGTATCGATGCAGCATTGCCTTCCGCGATCTTCGCCCCATGATCGAGAACGACGATCCGGTGGCACAGGCTCATGATGAAACCGATATCGTGTTCGACGATAAGAATGGTCAGGCCGTCATCATTGAGTTTGCGCAACATCCGGCCGAGCGCCGTGGTCTCCTCCTCATTCAGCCCCGCTGCCGGTTCGTCGAGCAACAGCATGGCTGGCTCGCTGGCAAGCGCACGCGCAATTTCGACGAGACGCTGCTGTCCATGCGAAAGATGCGAAACCGGTTCATCCGCGCGCTCGGCCAGCCCAACAAAGCGAAGCAGTTCCATCGCGCGTGCAGTGCATCTTCGCTCGTCTGCTGCGATACGCCGAAACCGTACCAGCGACGCGATGAATCCATCGACGAGTTGCGGATGAAATCCGAGCATCACATTTTCGCGCACGCTCAGGCCACCAAATAGCCGCACAATCTGGAACGTACGCGCCATACCCATCGCGGCGCGACGATGTAGTGGCTTGTCCGTGATTTTTTGCTGCCGGTAGATCACTTCGCCCGCGGTGAGACTGTCGACGCCAGTGATCAGATTGAAGGTGGTCGACTTGCCGGCGCCGTTGGGACCGATCAAGCCAACTGCTTCGCCCTGACGTACGTCGAACGACACGTTATCGACCGCGCATAGTCCGCCGAAGCGTTTGACGCCGCCCTGAATCGACAGCAGTTGCGGCGCTTCGATCGGCGCACGCGACACAGTTTGTGCCCTCATCGCCCGGCTCCTTTTTTTAACACATCACCGGCTAATGGTTGTGCATGCGCGCGTCTGCGGCGCCTCGCGGTCGCGTTCAACGCCAGCGAAGAAATCAATCCGCACAACCCGTTAGGCAGGAAGATCAGGAACAGAAGCAGGCACAGCCCGTACGCCAATGTCTCGAGGTCGCCGAACCGCGTCAGGAATTGCGGCGCGAGAACGACTACAACCGCGCCGAGGATGGGCCCGTAGCGGGTCGCGAGACCACCGACCACTGCAATCGTCAGGATCGACACCAGCACGGGGAATTCGCCCATTCCAGGGCTTACCTGACGGTTCACCACGGCAAAGCCGATGCCGGCCACACCGGCCATTACCGCACTTAATACAAATGCCCGCAGCTTCTGCAGCGAGACGTTGACGCCAAGTGCCGCGGCCCCGCGCTCATCGTCGCGGATGGCTTGCAATGAGCGGCCAAGATGGCCAGATACGATGAAGTTCTGCAAACCCAGCGTCACCACGGTCGCGGCGACAATCACGTAGTACAACGTAGTCCTGCCCAGCGTCTTTTCGCCAATCGTGATAGCCGGAATGAGCAACCCGCCGGACCCTCCCGTCACGTCGATCCAGCGGTTCGCGACGCCTGAGATGACGAGACCGAAGCACAGCGTTGCCATCGCAAGGTAATGCGTGCGTAGCCGCAATAGCGGAATGCCGATCAGAAACGCCACGAGCGCACACACAAGCAGGCTCATCGGCAACGCGGCCAGTGCGGAGAAACCGGACTTCACTTGCAGCAGCGCGTACACATAGGCGGCGATCGCGAAGAATCCCTGATGGCCCATCGAGACTTGCCCCGCATAGCCATAAAGTAGATTGAAGCCCATACCAAGAATCGCATACACCCCGATCAGCGAGATCAGTCTGAGTTCAAAGCCGCTCGTCATCACCACGGGCGCGAGCAACGCCGCAAGCACGAACAGGACAAACGGCAGCCATGCACGCCGCGGCACAGGTTGGATAGTGACAGTCTTCATCGCCGTGCCGCCTCAAAGTCACCCAGCAGGCCGTATGGCCGCACCAGCAGGACAATAAGGATGAGAAGGAAAATGATGGGCTCCGCATACAGGCTACTGCCGTAGCCCGCAACGAAGGCTTCGAGCACGCCGATTGCGATGCCACCGGCGGCGGCCGCAAACGGGCTCCCCAGGCCGCCAAGAATCGCAGCCATAAACCCCTTAACCGTCAACTCGACACCCATCGATACCTGGCCGCCGAGCAGTGGACCAACCAGCACACCCGCAATACCGCTCACCATGGCACTGAACATGAACCCGAAACGCACGACCCGAGCCGGACGAATGCCCATCAGTTGTGCGATCCGCGGCTGCGCGCCAGTCGCACGGATGCACAGACCGAAACTCGTGCGGTAAAGCAGGAACCACGTGAGCGTAAGCAGCACGATGAACGCCGACACGATCGCGAGCTGTTGAAGATTGGTAGTCAGTGGGCCAAGGGTGATAGGGTTCAGCGAAAAGATGTTCGGAACGTAAAGCTGGTTTGGACCCCAGATCAGTAACGCACTCCCGCTTGCGATGATTGCACCGGCGAGAGTGCCGATCATGATGGTCAAAGGAGGCGCACCGCGCCGCTTCAGTGGCCGGTACACCGCGAATTCCAGTGCGAGCGCGCACAGCAACACGGTGGCGATCACCGCTGCGATGGCCACCGGGGTCGGCAGACTGCACGTCACCATGAAGAAAATCGCCGACATCGCGCCAACCATCACGAAGTCGCCTTGCGCAAAATTAATGATTCGGTTGGTGCCATAGATGAGCGACAGCGACAGGCCGATCAGGCCGTAAACGCTTCCGTTCGTGAGGCCTGCGAGCAGGAAGACAACGATCTTGTCCATGCACTTGTCCAAGATGAGGAAACTGAAAGCGCTGACGGCGGACGAACGCGAGGTGATGCACGTTGCGTCCGCTGCTGACGCGGGAGATCAAAGCGGCTTGAACTTGTCCAGATTCGGCTTGACGAGACGCGTGCCATTGTCGGCCACCTCGACAAACACATACCAGTTCTGATCCGGCGAACCGTGATGCTGCTGCGGTCCAAAGTGGTAAGTCGCACCGGCTTCGCCTTGCAGGCCCTTGAACTGCGTCAGCTTTTCCGTACCGTCGCGCAGCGCCTTGCGCGCCTCCTCCAGATTGCCTGCATCAATCGCCTTGAGGACGGCAGGCGTGGCGATTACCTGCAACGCAGCTTTGGCCGCGTCATAGCCAATGACGGGATACAGCGTCGGCTGATGGGGTCCGAAGCGTCCGTTGAATGCTGCGAAAAATTTCTGCACATCGGGCCGCGACGGGTCCACCGTATCCGGAATCAATGCTCCGTCGCTCGCTGCACCTGCCAGTCTGCGCAGCGTGTCGAGCAGCGCGCTGCGCGACAC
>NZ_JBAURZ010000409.1:0-11498 GCF_049581445.1 Paraburkholderia sp.
TCGAGCCGTCGAAGTCGTGGGTCGAGGCGATGCATACGTCGCTGAACCTGTACGCGGAACACGAATTCAACGCGTCGACCTTCACCGGCCGCGTGATCGCCGGTACGGGTTCGGACATGTATTCGGCCCTGACTGGCGCCATTGGCGCGCTGCGCGGGCCGAAGCACGGCGGCGCCAACGAGGTGGCGTTTGAAATCCAGTCGCGCTACCAGAACCCGGACGAGGCGGAAGCCGACATCCGCCGCCGCGTCGAGAACAAGGAAGTGGTGATTGGCTTCGGCCATCCGGTGTACACGATCTCCGACCCACGCAACAAGGTGATCAAGGAAGTGGCGAAGAAGCTGTCGAAGGAAGCCGGCAGCACCAAGCTCTTCGACATCGCCGAGCGGCTTGAAACGGTCATGGGAGACGCGAAGAAGATGTTCCCGAACCTGGACTGGTTCAGCGCGGTGTCGTATCACATGATGGGTGTGCCCACGGCGATGTTCACGCCGGTCTTTGTGATTGCCCGCACGGCAGGCTGGAGCGCGCACATCATCGAACAACGTATCGACAACAAGATCATCCGGCCGAGTGCGAATTACACCGGGCCAGAGAATTTGAAGTTCGTGGCGCTAAATAGGAGAAAATAGCGTCCGCTGTGCGCTTTTGAGGCGCGTGGTTCCACCTTGTAAGCGGCGCTTCGCAGCCGTGCACGACTCAACTGAAATTAGATAGAAAGGTTCTCTCCATGAATAAATTGCTGATCGCCGCCGTAGTTGGCGCCCTGTCCACCACGATGCTGGCCACCGCGACCGATGCCTCCGCGCAAACGACGACGACCACGACCACGGCGACCGCCAAGAAGGCTACGCCGAAACGGCCGGCTCCGAAGCGCCTGATCAAGCGCAAGCCGAACCCGGCCAAGGAAGCGAAGGTTGATCCGGTGCCGGATGGCGCAATCAAGTGGTCCTGTAATGAAGGCCTGTCGTTCGACCTGAAGGGCGACATGAAGCGCGACCAGATTGTCACGGTTCACTGGGCGAACAAGAACTACAACCTGCCGCGCGAAACCACCACCACGGGTGCTGACCGCTTCCACGACGCCGCTTCGGGTCTGGATCTGGTTGTGATCCCCACCAAGGCCATGCTGTTCTCGGACAACGACGGCTCGCGCCTCGCCGACGAGTGCAAGACGCCTGAAATGGCACAGGGCGCACCGGCTCCGACGCAATCGAACGAGCTGATCAAGAACCCGCAGAACTGATTTTCTTCACCAGCTCATTTTTAGCAGGAAGCTTCGATGTCCGCACCGATATCCAACGTAAGGCCAGACCCGGACCCAGTCCTGGTAGAGATCGCCGATTACGTACTGGATTTCCCGATCGACAGCACGCTCGCGCTCGAAACCGCGCGTCACTGCCTGATCGACACGCTCGGCTGCGGACTCGAAGCGCTCACCTACCCGGCTTGCACCAAGCTGATGGGACCAATCGTGCCCGGCACGATCGTCCCCAACGGCGCGAAAGTGCCCGGCACATCGTTTCAGCTGGATCCCGTTCAGGCCGCCTTCAATATCGGCGCCATGATCCGCTGGCTGGACTTCAACGACACGTGGCTTGCCGCTGAATGGGGCCATCCGTCGGACAATCTCGGCGGCATTCTCGCCACCGCTGACTGGCTCTCGCGCACCGCCATCGCCGCAGGCAAAAAACCGCTGACGATGAAAGATGTGCTGGTTGCCATGGTCAAGGCACATGAAATCCAGGGCTGTATTGCGCTGGAGAACTCGTTTAACAAGGTCGGGCTCGACCATGTGCTGCTGGTGAAACTGGCGTCGACCGCGGTGGTTGGCCGCCTGCTGGGCCTCACACGCGACGAGTTGATCAACGCCGTTTCTTTAGCCTTCGTCGACGGCCACGCGCTGCGTACCTACCGCCACGCGCCGAATACGGGCTCGCGCAAGTCATGGGCTGCGGGTGATGCTACCTCGCGCGCCGTGCGTCTCGCGCTGATCGCAAAGACTGGCGAGATGGGCTATCCGTCCGTGCTAAGCGCGAAGACGTGGGGCTTCTACGACGTGCTGTTCAAGGGCAAGGAATTCAAGTTCCAGCGCCCGTATGGCTCGTACGTGATGGAAAACGTGCTGTTCAAGATTTCGTACCCGGCTGAATTCCACTCCCAGACAGCGGTGGAAGCAGCCATGACGCTGCATGCGCAACTGCGCGCGGCGGGTAAGACCGCGGAAGACATCAGACAGATCACGATTCGCACGCACGAAGCGGCGATCCGTATCATCGACAAGAAGGGGCCTTTGAATAACCCCGCGGACCGCGATCACTGCATCCAGTACATGATCGCCGTGCCGCTGATCTTCGGCCACCTGACGGCCGCCGATTACGAAGATTCCGTCGCACATGACCCGCGCATCGACGCGCTGCGCGACAAGATGATCTGCGTGGAAGACCCGCAGTTCACAAAGGATTATCACGATCCGGAGAAGCGTTCGATCGCCAATGCACTGACGGTCGAATTCAACGACGGGTCGAAATTTGACGAGCTCATCGTCGAATACCCGATCGGACACAAGCGCCGCCGTGCAGACGGCATCCCGTTGCTGGTCGAGAAGTTCAGGACCAACCTCGCGCGCAAGTTTCCGGTCAAGCAGCAACAAGCGATTCTCGAGGTATCGCTGGATCAGGCAAGGCTCGAAGCCATGCCGGTCCATGAATACGTCGATCTGTATGTCATCTAGTTCAGTACTGTAGTTCCGCGATCAAACCAAGGAAAACACCATGGCCCACAACCTCCACAAAACGCTCAAGGAATTCGACAGCGGTTCCGGCAAAGGCAAGTTTTATTCCCTGCCGCAACTCGGCAAGGCACTGAACATCAAGATCGACCGCCTGCCGGTTTCGATCCGTATCGTGCTGGAGTCGGTGCTGCGTAATTACGACGGCAAGAAGATCGCCGAAGAACATATCACGCAACTGGCCAACTGGAAGCCGACCGCTTCGCGCGTCGACGAAATCCCGTTCGTCGTGTCGCGCGTCGTGCTGCAGGACTTTACCGGCGTGCCGCTGCTCGCCGACATCGCTGCGATGCGCGGTGTCGCGCAACGCGCCGGCAAGAACCCGAAGTCGATCGAACCGCTGGTCCCGGTTGATCTGGTGGTCGATCACTCGGTGCAGATCGATTATTTCCGTCAGAAAGACGCGCTCGATCTGAACATGAAACTGGAATTCCAGCGCAACAACGAGCGCTACCAGTTCATGAAATGGGGCATGCAGGCATTCGACACGTTCAAGGTCGTGCCGCCCGGCGTGGGCATCGTCCACCAGGTTAACCTCGAGTACCTCGCACGCGGCGTCCACAAGAAGGCCGACGGCAGCGATACCGTGTATTACCCGGACACGCTGGTCGGTACGGACAGCCACACGACGATGATCAACGGCATTGGCGTGGTGGGCTGGGGCGTGGGCGGCATCGAAGCGGAAGCGGGCATGCTCGGCCAGCCGGTGTACTTCCTGACGCCGGACGTGGTGGGCGTCGAACTGACGGGCAAACTGCGCGAAGGCCTCACGGCTACCGATCTGGTGCTGACCGTTACCGAACTGCTGCGTAAAGAGAAGGTTGTCGGCAAGTTCGTCGAGTTCTTCGGTGAAGGCACGAAGTCGCTGTCGTTGCCGGACCGTGCAACGATCGGCAACATGGCACCGGAATACGGCGCAACGATGGGCTTCTTCCCGGTCGACGAAAAAACCATCGACTACTTCAAGGGCACGGGCCGCACCGACGCAGAAATCTCCGCCTTCGAAAACTACTTCAAGGCGCAAGGTCTGTTCGGTATTCCGAAGGCTGGCTCAATCGACTACACCAAGGTCGTCAAGCTCGACCTCAGCACCGTGACGCCGTCGCTGGCAGGTCCGAAGCGCCCGCAAGACCGTATCGAAATCGGTCACGTGAAGTCGACCTTCGGCGACCTGTTCTCGAAGCCGGTCGGCGAAAACGGCTTTGCGAAGAAGGCCGCTGATCTCGACGCGCAATACACGACGACGAACGGCGTGAACGTGAAGAACGGCGACATCCTGATCGCTGCCATCACGTCGTGCACGAACACGTCGAACCCGAGCGTGCTGCTGGCTGCTGGCCTGCTGGCGAAGAAGGCTGTCGAGGCTGGCCTGACGGTGGCGCCGCACATCAAGACGTCGCTGGCTCCGGGATCGCGTATCGTCACCGAGTACCTGACCAAGACCGGCCTGCTGCCGTTCCTGTCGAAGCTCGGTTTCGAACTGGCTGCTTATGGTTGCACGACCTGTATCGGTAACGCGGGCGACCTGACGCCGGAACTGAACGAAGCCATCACGAAGAACGACATCGTCGCGGCGGCCGTGCTGTCCGGCAACCGTAACTTCGAAGCGCGTATTCACCCGAACATCCGCGCCAACTTCCTGGCATCGCCGCCGCTGGTCGTCGCTTACGCGATTGCAGGCAACATCACGCGCGATCTGATGACGGAACCGGTTGGCAAGGGCAAGGGCGGCAAGGACATCTACCTGGGCGACATCTGGCCGACCAGCGACGAAGTCAACGAACTGCTCAAGTTTGCGCTGGACGCCGACGCGTTCCGCAAGAACTACGCACAGCTCACCAAGAAGGGCGACCTGTGGAGCAAGATCGAAGGTGAAGAAGGCCAAGTGTACGACTGGCCGAAGTCGACCTACATCGCTGAGCCGCCGTTCTTTGGCGCCGACTTCTCGATGACGCCGGCTGACAGCATCGCAGCGGTCAAGAATGCACGCGCACTGGGCATCTTCGGTGATTCGGTTACGACCGACCACATCAGCCCGGCTGGCTCGATCAAGGAAGACTCGCCGGCAGGCAAGTGGCTGAAGGCAAACGGCGTGCAGAAGGCCGACTTCAACAGCTACGGCTCGCGCCGCGGCAACCACGATGTGATGATGCGAGGCACGTTCGCCAACGTGCGGATCAAGAACCTGATGATCCCGGCAAAGGCAGACGGTACGCGCGTTGAAGGCGGCCTGACGATTCATCAGCCGAGCGGCGAACAAGAGTCGATCTATGACGCGGCGATGAAGTACATCGCCGCCGATACGCCGACCATCGTGTTCGCGGGCGAAGAGTACGGTACGGGCTCGTCGCGTGACTGGGCGGCCAAGGGTACGCAACTGCTGGGCGTGAAGGCTGTGGTTGCACGCAGCTTCGAGCGGATTCACCGTTCGAACCTGGTGGGTATGGGCGTGTTGCCGTTGCAGTTCAAGGGCTCGGATAGCGTGCAATCGCTCGGCATCACCGGCGAAGAAACGTACGACATCGAAGGCCTTGGCGCTGACTTCAAGCCGCAACAGGAAGTGACGCTGGTGATTCGCGGCAAGGACGGCAAGGAAAAGCGTGTGCAGGTGCTGCTGCGTATCGACACGCCGATCGAAGTGGACTACTACAAGCACGGCGGGATTCTGCCGTTCGTGCTGCGTTCGCTGCTGGCTGCTTAACTTTAAGGTTCATGCCTTAAGCAGACGCGAAAGCGGTTTTGCAGGTGCTGCGTCCTTGTGGAAGGACGCAGCCGATTTAGAAGCCCGACTTTGGTCGGGCTTTTTTTATTGCCCGCTATGTTCGATGTTGAAGGCGGTTGGATCGTCGGTGATCCGGCGCTGCGTCATGTGGTCGTTCCAGTGGTTGTCGACTGGCGTTGCCGCACGCATTGTTGGACCTCGCTGCGGAGCGGACCAGTTCAGCCACGGTGCAGCGCTGTCGGTCGATGCGGTGTTCTGCGAAGGAATCGCCTTGGCGGTCCGTTCGGGTTGCGCTGAAGCCACCGGGCGCGTCGCTGAATGGCTTGGCCGATTCAGGGCTACACGCTCGTTGATGTGGTTTCCGGACAGGTGTACCACCTTGACGCGATTCTCCGGTTTTGCCGACGACGTTGTCGTCACTGCGTTACCAGGCTCCGTCTGGGACTTCAGATCCGCAACGGCTATTCGCGGCGTAGCTTTCGGCTGATCTACGCGCTGCTTCACGGCTGATGTTACCGTCGCCGTCATGTCGAGCGCCTTGGTCTTATCCGCCTCTTTCACGGAGCACGTAATCAGCAACCATGCGAGCGCTATCGTGCAACCCGCAAAAATCGCCGCCGAGAGTACACGATCCGAACGCGACGAACGCGGCCGAACGGTGCCCATCTCGAGGTAGCGTTTTGCTTCCGCCAACGCTGCATCGTAAGGACTGGTGTCCACCCGTCGCGGCGGCGCGTTGTAGAACAGCACGTGCCTCACGCCCGGAGGAAACCTGCTGGCGGCCTTACGCCCCGTAGTTTCACGTACCGTACGCTGCATAGCTTCGCGGATCAGATTTCGACGCGACCCGAATGGCGGCGGCAAACCGTCGAAAGGACGCGGCAAGGGGATCGCCAGATCGCCATCGATCAAAGCTAAAGGGCGCGTCATCGTCAGTTGCTCCGGTGTGGGTGAATCGCTTCGTCGAGTTGCGTCACCAGCGCTTCAATGCGTCGAGCAATCGCGTCAAGCACATCCGCATCGGGCTCTGGCATGGTCACGCTGGCTTGTCGCAGCGACTCCATCAAGCCACATGCGCCCACGAGACCAACCGCCCCACTCAATCTATGCAGGGTGCCGCGCAGACCAGCGACGTCGTGACCGGCGCGCAAGGTGCACATCCGTTCCAGGTCATCATTCAACGATTGGTGCCAGGCACGCACAAACGTATCAAGATCAACACCCTCGTTTGAGAGGGCGTCGAGATAGCTTTGATCGAATGATTCGCTTGGCGGACTACCCAAATCCTCAACTGGCCGCCCACCGGAAGGCTGTTGCGATGGCTCGCCCCCAAAGTGCTTAGGGCTCGTCGACGCGAACGAATGCTCGATCGCAACGGGCACACTGAACGTGCTGCACGTGCCAAGACCCGTTTCAGGTTTGAACCTGAGTTCGCCACGCATGTGCTGAGCCAGTTGCCGGCAGAGCGTCAGGTAAGGGTCGTCGTTGATGTGTGAAGTGTCGATAGTCCCGTCTCTGTCGAACGACGGGCGCCGCTGTGCCTGCGTTGGGTGAATGCGCTTGTTTTCCTCATGGGCACCCCTAGTCCGCACGCTGATGTGCACGCGCTGTGATCCGCTGTTTATAGGTTCCGCGCGAACAGTGACTGTGATTTGTCCGTGTTCCGTGCTGCGAACTGCGCAACTCAACAAATGGAACACAATCTGGCCTAGCCGGGCACTGTCCGCTAGAACATGGGAGGCGACCAACCGATCGATGCTCACGCTCAAGTAGGCGTGCTTCCGCACAGCGGCGGGAGAGAAGAGCGCGACCACGCCGTCCACAAGTTCACGCAGATCTGTTGAACTTTCGTCAAGGGCGATTGGAGATGAGTCGACCTCGGACGGCACAAACATGTCTTCCAACGCACGCGACAAAGTGCGCGCTGCCGAATGGATTCGCGCCACCAGCGACCGTTGCGATGGCGGCAATGACGCACTATTGAGTACGTCCAACATGCCGGCTAGCGCGCACAGAGGTCCGCTCGCCAAATGGCGCATAGAAGCATGGAGCCGATCGCGCTCCTCACCAGACACGGCGGTGACCTGCGCAGCAGCAACAGCGCGAAACGCCTGTTCACGGGCCTCGACGTCGGCATACCGTCGCTGCCATTCGCTTTCGGCACCGCGAGCCTTGCCAAGAGCACGCTGGAGTGCAGCACGCATCCTGAACCAGCCGCCCAACGCGACCGTTGTCAGCGCCACGAGTGCGACAATAACCGGCAACACGGGATTCGTTGTTTGCGCATGCCAGATACTTAGGGCCTCGCGGGGCGCGGACGCACGGGCCAACCCGAAACTCAGCATCGAAAAGGCAAAGACCCCGCCGAACACCGCCACGTAACAGATCGAAAACACGCGCGTCACACAATACAAACGGGGCGCAGCATCGCGCCGGTGCGCCCGGAAATCAAACCGGTTCAACATGTCCATGCCTGACTCAACTCAGTCGATCAGCTTTTGCAGCGTTGCAAATTCGATCAGCCCAGCCAATGAAGACACGCCTAGTTTCTCTTGAATGCGGCTCTTATAAGTGCTCACCGTTTTGTCGCTGATGAACAGCGCATCTCCGATTGCTTTGTTCGACATTCCTTTCGAAAGCATTTGAAGAATCATCAATTCCTTATCAGAGAGCAGCTTGAGCTTTTCTTCCTCTGCACCCGCGCTTGCAGACCCACTCCCGCCTGCACCGCCGATGCTGATTGGAAATACGGTATAGCCCGCAAGCACAGCTTCGACCCCGCGCATGATCTCCTTCATTTCCTGAGCTTTGCCGACAAATCCTTGTGCCCCCGATCGCATGGCGCGCGGCGCGAAAACTGACGGATCCTGACCCGACAGCACCAGAACACGGATACCCGAATGAGCCAGTTTCAGACGCGGAATGACATCAAGCCCGTTGATACGCGGGATATCGATATCGAGAATGGCAAGGTCCGGCAAATGCTGCCGCGCCATCTCGACAGCGGTCTGACCATTCTCAGCCTCGAAGACATTGGCAATGCCGAGGAGTTGCGAAAGATGTGTATTCACAACAAGCCGGAAGGCGGGGTGATCGTCCACGATCAAGATGGTAGTCATTCAGTTATCCTCCTTACAGTATTTCAAGTCAGTCGTTATCGCGCACGAAGTCGATTTCGACGCGCCGGTTTGGCGCCAGACACTGAACCAGGTCATTCCGATCCGTTTGATTGCACTGCGCCAGCGGTTGGGCTTTGCCCATCCCTGTGACGGTGATGGGCAACTGCACGCCTTGTTTGACCAGATAGGCCCTCACAGTCATCGCCCTTTGCAGCGAAAGTTTTTGGTTGTACACGTCACTGCCGAGACGATCTGTGTAGCCGCTGATGCGGAGCTGGCGAATGCCCTTTACCTTCTGCAAGCCGGCGGCCACTTCGTTGAGTTGAGCCTTGCCGCTTGGCAACAACGCGGCGACGTCACTGCCATTGAAGCGGAACGCCGAGTCAGCCCTGAGCGTAATCGCCGGCCCCGTGGCGGCGTGCACAGCGGGAGCGGGCGGCTGGGTATCCGGAGTCGCACATTGCAATGCCGCTTCTGCTGACTGCCGCAAGTTCCCCTGGATCCCAGGAAGGGTCTGTTCGGCAGCAGAGAAATTTCGCGTCCACGCGTGGTGGCCGGCGAGCATTAACTCTACTTCCGCACATGCAAGTGGTACTTGCGCTTCCGGGCACCGAGCAGTGGCTGGGTCACTCTTGATGACATTGACGATCTTCCATAGATCAGGACGCACGGTTGATACAGTGCGTAATTCAGGATTGGCTGCGGACAGCGGCGTATCGTTTTCCAAACCAAAGGTAATCATTGCAGCTTGACCGATGGCTTCTTCGACAAACCCCCATTTGTCATTTGCATGCCACTCGGCTTCGCCGGCGTCGATCCAGCATTGAGCCTTGGTGCGGAAATAGCTGTTCTTGTCGGAGGGCAGTTTGTCGAGCCGCTGTTGAAGAGCTGCCAGCGCGTCGCCACCGTTGGTAACCGGCGAGTAGGTGCTAAGCCATTGCCGTGTAACCGCTCCAGCAGCGGTGTCTTGCGTGGTACCCAATCCGGTCTTCAAGACGGTGGAATCCTCAATGCCCAGTCGATCTTTCTCTGCCTGAGTCGTGCATCCTGTTAAAGCTAACGCACACGCCAACATAGTTAGCTGGAATTTCATCGTTTCTCTGCGTTAAAACGCGCTCGTCTTGTAAGTAGCATGAGTATGGAGAGACGCTTCCAAGCAAGGAATGGGAAGATTCTTAGAGTGAAAACACCAGACGCGAGAACAAATGTATCCGGCCTGCGTGAACCCGTAACCGGGTTTTTACTGACCGTATGGTTTGCCTGAATTGGCGAACGGATGTCGGCGTTGGGAGAATTGACGACGTACGTCGACCGCAATCAAGCGTGGGAACTAGAAGGGGGCGCGGCGCATACCGATGGGGGAATGCGGTCTCGTTCGCAATCCGTCGGATCCTGCCGCTGCAACAGATCAGGGAGGACGCGTCTAGCTGGCAGCCGGCCGCTCCCCGTCGCGTTAGTGCTATCCCGGTTTCAATACGTACAAGCGAGCGTCTGGAGATCCGCACGTCGGAAGGCTGCCGGCATCACACCAATGCGAATGCCGGCAATGAGCCGGCAAACCCATCTCACTTCAACCCAAAATCCACCCGCGTCGTTGCGCCCTTATCCTTGATGCCTTGCGCATCAAGCTTCGGCGCCACGATAAACACCCGGCTGGGATCGATCTTCCCGTCGAAATACTGTTGCACGCTCTGCGCCCGCTCCTGTGCGAGGTCGCGGTAACTCGCGTCATTAATTGGCGCATGTTCCGCAATTGCGTTCTTCATGTCGTCGTCTGGCAGACTCTTCGTCAGGCCCACAAAATTGCGCGGCTTCTTGAAATCGGCATCTTTATAGGCCTTGGTCAGATACTTGTCGTAGTCCTTTGGATCAATCGTAACCGTCGACAAGTCGACGCTCTCGCCATTGCCGACCACATCCTTGATCTTCTCTTGTTTGACCAGTTTGTCGACATAGGCCTGGCGTAAGGCCTGCTCATCCACCTTCGGATCGGCACGCCCGATCAGATCAATGCGAATCGAGGACTTGTCCGCGAGTGCTTTGGCGATGGTGTCGAGCTTCGTGTCCGCCGCATCCGAAAGCTTTGCCGAGCCAGGATCAAACTCGACGTAGCCCATCTCCTCGCCGCCGCCACCAAACGCGTTAGCGAGTAGCGTGAACGGCGCCGTCACGGCCTTCTCCAGAAGGTTCAGCACTGCATGCCAGATCAGGCCACCCAGGCTGAACTCCGGATTCGACAACGAACCGGACACCGGGATATTCACGTCAATCTCGCCCTTTGAGTTCTTCAACAGCGAAATCGCGAAGCGCACCGGCAATTTGGTCTCCGTGTCGTTATCCACGTGATCGCCGAAGGTTAGCTGGTCGATGAACAGGTGATTGTTCGCGCTCAACTGATCGTTATCGAGCTTATAGTGCAGATCGACGTTGAGCTTGCCCTTCGTGATCGGATAGCCCGCGTACTTCGCCGAATACGCCGTGAGGTTGGTCAGTTCGATATCGTGCGCGCTCGCCGTCAGGTCAAGCGCCGGCTTGGGAATCAGCGGATTGACTGAACCACGGATCGACAGCGGACCATTCGCCGCCAGTTTGGCCGAGACATCCACGGGCGCGGGCGTAGTTGATTGAGTGCCGAACGCGCCGATGGTCCCCTGAATCGCGACCAGATTTGCGGTGAAGTTCGGCTTGATGAAGTTATCGGTGTACGTCACGCGTCCACCTTGCAGCACGAGCTGGCCGAAATGCAACCGTACTGGACTAGCCGGCGGCTGCGTTTGGGCGGTCGAAGCCGCTGTGCCGGAAGCCGCGGTCGCCGGCATTGCATTCGTCTTGGCAGCGGACCTGGACGCCACCGTCGGTGCCGGCG
>NZ_JBAURZ010000410.1:0-20415 GCF_049581445.1 Paraburkholderia sp.
GTCGGTCGTCCGCTCGGCGTCCGCGCCGGGCAACGCGCTGCTGTAATGGTGCGCAAGCGCAGGCAAATGACGATCCGCGTCGTCCTTATACCGTTCTTCGATTGCCTGCGCGACTTGCAAATGCAAGCCGCTGCGGGTGGGTATCGCTATTTCGTCATACAACGTATCGCGAATCAGCGCGTGCGAGAACTGGAACCAGCCCGGCTGCTCCGCCGGTTCGAGTACATGGGAATGCAGGGCTTCCTCGATCGTGTTTTGGAGGTTTCGAGCAAGCGTTTCGTCCAGCACACGTCGCAGCAACTGCAGATCAAACGTCCGGCCGATCAGCGCGGCGCGTTCGAGGACACGGTTTGCCTGCGGTGACAGCCGGCTCAAACGCCGGCCGATCACTTCCCTCACCCCTTCGGGAATGCGGATCGACGCAAGCACGCGCGGCGCGGCAGCCCGCTCTTCTGCGCGGCGCCCCAGCACGCCCTCCTGAATCAGCAGGCTAGTCGTCTCGGCGATGAACAACGGGTTGCCTTCGGTCTGGCTGTAAATTCCGTCGAGCAGAGGCGGCGTGAGACCCGCACCGCCGCTTTGCGCGATCAGCGTCGCAGTCTCCTGACGATTGAGTCCAGCCAGGCGAAAGCGGTGGAAATGGCCGTATCGGGCAAGGTCGCCGAGCGTGACCGACAGCGGATGCTGGCGGCCCAATTCGGTGTCTCGATACGTGGCGAGCAGCAGGATGTGGCTGTCCGCGATTTCAGGGGCAAAGAACTCGAGCATCCGAAGCGACGACGCGTCGGCCCAATGGAGGTTGTCGATGATCAGCAACAGCGGTTCGGTCGCTGCCGCAACTTTCCAGAAACCCGCCATCGCGTCGAAGAGACGGAAGCGCTCCTGCTGTGGATCGGGCGTCGGCAGCAAGGGAGCCAGGTCTCTGAATCGGTGCCTGATCTCGGGAAGAATCTCCGCGATGGGCGCGGCCGCAGCGCCCAACGTGGCCCGCAGTTCATCGTCGTCATGGCCTTCGAGCCAGACTCGCATGATCTGTAACCATGGCCAGTACGGCGGCGCGCCCGGCTCCTCATTGCAACGCCCCCAAAGCGTACGCATGCCGGTAGCACGGCGAGCCAGTGTCTGTGCGGTATGCGACTTGCCGATGCCGGGCTCGCCGACCAGCGCGACGATCGCACCGTGGCCGCTGACCATTCGTCCGAGCAAATCAGCGAGCGCGGCAAGTTCGGCTTCGCGGCCGACGACCAACGCCCCGGCTGTCTCATCAGCCGCATGCGCCGTGAGGCACGCGCCGCAGGCGTCGCAAAAGCGGGCGTCCGGGCGATTGTCCCGGCAGCAAAGGGGGCACTGCATCCTTCTGCCCTCCGATACCTACAAGAACGCCTCGGGTCGCAGCTCGCTGACTTCCACCACCACGTCGGCGGGCAGGCCGGCGAGCCTGGCGGCTTCGCGAATCGCCTCAGCACTCGGTGCCTCGTAGAGACAGTAGGTTTTCCGTCTGTCTGCCGACAAGAATGAGAACAGCCAGTTGACGCCGCTCACGTCATTGATTTCCTTGAGCGCTGCGGCACCGGCGGCGTCCAGCTTCAGTTCGTCAGCGAACTGGCGTTCGATCAAAAATAGCGGCACCGATTCCTCCGGTCTGGCTGGACGCTTAAGACAAGCGGTGTTTACGTTGTAGTGATGCCCCTGCGGCGCGTCAAGTCCATGCGTCCGTCGTCATAGCCAGAACTGACTAATGTACCTGGCGGCGGCTGCGTTTCAATTTGATCAATCCTGTGGATGGTCTGCCGCCGACCGTACGCCTATGCTCACTGTAATGAAAGCAGCGAGGAGATCGACATGTTCACGGACAACGACCTGACCGCCTATCGGTCCAGCCTTCACGGCAACCTCGTCCAGCCGTCCGACGCCGGCTATGACGACGCCCGCAAGGTCTACAACGCGCTGATTTCGAAGCGTCCGAAGCTGATCGCGCAATGCGCGGATGTCTCAGACGTGATCGCCTCGGTGAACTTCGCGCGCGAGCATCAGCTGTTGCTGGCCGTGCGGGGTGGCGGCCATAACGGCGGCGGTCTCGGCGTCTGCGACGACGGCCTCGTGATCGACCTTTCCGGGATGCGGAGCATCCGCGTCGACCCAGTGGCGCGCACCGTCCGCGCGGAAGGAGGCTGTCTGTGGCGTGACGTAGATCAAGCGACGCACGAGTTCGGGCTTGCCACACCGAGCGGAATCATCAGCTCGACCGGCGTCGGCGGCCTGACGCTCGGCGGGGGTATCGGCCATTTGACGCGCCGATACGGGCTCTCGATCGACAATCTGCTGTCGGCCGATGTGGTGCTCGCCGACGGACGCCTCGTTACCGCGAGCGAGCAGAGAAACGGCGATCTTTTCTGGGCGTTGCGCGGGGGCGGCGGCAATTTCGGCGTGGTCACTTCCTTCGAGTTCCGGCTGCATGCGGTATCGAATGTCACAGGCGGTCCGACACTTTGGCCGATGGAGCGCGCGGCGGAAATCATGCAGTGGTACCGCGCGTTCATCTCCGATGCACCGGAAGAACTCAACGGCTTTTTCGCGTTCATGACCGTGCCGCCTGTGGCACCGTTTCCGGAGCCGCTGCACCTGCAAAAAATGTGCGCTGTCGTCTGGTGCTGGACAGGCGATCCCGCGATGGCCGAGGCGGCCTTCGCGCCCGTGCGTGCGACTGCGCCCGCACTGCACGGCGTTCAGGAGATGCCGTTTCCGATGCTGCAAGGCGCATTCGACGGACTCTATCCACCGGGGCTGCAATGGTACTGGCGCGCCGATTTCGTCGACGAACTGTCTGACGAAGCGATTGCGCTTCACGTGCAACACGCCGCCCGGCTACCGACGATGCACTCGACGATGCACCTCTATCCGATTGACGGAGCCGCACATCGGGTGGGACGTAACGAGACCGCGTTCAGTTACCGCGATGCCCGTTGGGCTGCGGTGTTTGCCGGTGTCGACCCAGATCCCGCGAACGCTGAACGGATCAGTACCTGGGCTCGCGATTACCAGAGTGCATTGCATCCTTATTCGGCCGGCGGCGCATACGTGAACTTCATGATGGAAGAGGGACAGGACCGGGTGAAGGCCAGCTTCCGGGACAACTACTCGCGGCTGTCCTCGATCAAGCGGGACCTGGACCCCGGCAACCTTTTCCGCGTGAACCAGAACATCCGGCCAGCGTAGCGCGGCCGAGGTAGCTGCGTGCGGCTCAGCGAGCGGCCTCAGTATTCATGCGCCTGGCCACTGCGCTGAGTACGCGCTCAATCTTCTGCAAGTCGATCCGATCCTCTGTGCGCACGCCGCTCGCCATCTCAAGCCAGTAACGCGCCTCAGGGTGACACGCTTCAACGAGAGCCTTCGCGACGGAATCCAGCACAGCTTCGATGTTTTCTGGGGAAATGCCCCCGGCGTAACCGGTCTGCAGCCCTCGCTCGTAGCGGAAAAACGGCGGATGCCATGTATCAGGGGCCACGCCGCCGCCTCTCGACTCGTCAAACAGGACGGCAAAGTCACCAAGGTAAGCGCCACGAATGAATGCGCTTAGCGTCATGGCATCAAGATACCTGTTGATAGCACTGGCGGTGCTGTCATGGTACTGGAAGATCAGCCGTACTTCGTGTGAGGCGAGGTTCTGGTAAACCGCGAATACATCCTCCGACCGAAATGTCTTCTTGCGGGCGTTGATGTTGACCTGCACGCGACGATAACGCCCCAGTTCGTCATGCAATGGCAGACGCTTGTCGTACCGCGCACCGAGAATCTTCCAGAAGACGTCATCGTCGTGCAGATGGAGGGCGGTCAAGAGGCCGTGCTGCACGCGGGCGCGCGCTAACTCGTCCCGCCAGCTGGGTGTTGGATAGCGGGCAGTCCCATCTCTTGTCGGGCAGTAAAGCACGCCCCATTCGACGAACGGGTATTGGCGGCTTAGCGCCACCAGATCTTCGACATGTACGGAATTGTCTACGCCAGTAATCGAAACGCAGAACGGGGCAATGTTTGTGAGCGTGTCCATTGTGTTCTAGGGTTAGGCGGCAGAATTGCCGCAAAGCGCGCTGTCCAATTTAGCCTCTGAATAGCCTGTCGTCAAACGACCGGCGCTTGAATGTTCGCAGCGCAGAGCGCCCGCAGTGTTGGCGTGAAGGAAGCGGCAGACATCGCCAGAGTAAGCGGTCGGACTTCCTCGACCGCACTCTGACCGGGACGTGCCCGGCGCTCACCTGTATCTTTGTGAAAGCACGTAGTAAGCTATATGAATGGGGAACAATCATCGCACCAAAATCACGAGTCTCTTCAGACTGGGTCAACGAAGGTTCACGCTAAGTGAAATCCTGGTCGTGATCGCGAGTCTTGCGATTTTGGCCGGTCTGATCGTTTCAAAAGTCGTGAGTAGCCCGGATGAAGTCAAGCGCGTCGCCGCGAAACAGGACATCGGTACCATCATGCAAGCGCTGGAGCTCTACCGCCGCCACCACGGCCGTTATCCGACCCAGGAGCCGGGCCTGCGTGCGCTGATCGAAAAGCCTGATGCTGCTACTGCGCCGAATATCCGAAAGGGCGGCGACTATCTCGAGCGTTTGCCGAATGACCCATGGGGCAACGCGTATCAGTATCGCAATCCCGGAGTGCATGGTGAGATCGACGTATTCAGTTACGGTGCCGACGGCAGGCAAGGCGGCGAAGGCAGCGATACCGACATAGGCTCCTGGGACTAGCCCACTGCCGGCTAGCGCTTCGGTGAGTGGGATTCCCGCATCTGAAACTCGGACACCTCTCGCCGCTTTCGTGAACTATGAGACGCGAAACGTAGCCAAGACCGCTATCTCAAACTGGCATTGAGCCGGTCCAGCGCCTCCGAACCCGGACAGAGCTCGCTATCGCCGAGCTGGTTGAGCGGTGTCTCGATCGTGCCGAGACGGTGGTGCAGATCCTCCGCCTCCCGCTCGACGAAGAGCAGGCCCGTGACGATCTCACCGGCGGCGTAATGCTGTTGCAGAGAATTCATCGCCGCGACCCGGTCATGTGGGTCGTAGTCGGCGGCGAGCTTGCGCAGCCTGAGCGTCAAGCCGTCATGCTGCTCGACCACCTCGATCGTGCCGGACGGATAGCTGGCGGTGATCGTCTCGTGATCCGTGATGAAATCGAGCGCGTTGACCGCTTCATTGTGCTCGCGCACGAAGTCGAAGCTCTTGGTCGAACCTGGATGGTTGTTGAAGGCGACACAGGGCGAGATGCAGTCGATGAAGGCCGCGCCCTTGTGCAGCAGCGCGGCACTGATCAGCGGCACCAACTGGTCCTTGTCGCCGGAGAAACTGCGCGCGACGTAAGTGGCGCCAAGCTGCAAGGCCATCGCGACAAGATCGATTGTCGCATCGGTATTGACCACGCCGCGCTTGCTCTTCGAGCCCTTGTCGGAAGTCGCCGAGAACTGGCCTTTGGTGAGGCCGTAAACGCCGTTGTTCTCAACGATATAAACCATGTTGACGCCGCGCCGAACACTATGCGCGAACTGGCCGAGCCCGATCGAGGCGGAATCGCCGTCGCCCGATACACCGAGATAGATCAGGTCGCGATTGGCCAGGTTGGCGCCGGTCAGCACCGAAGGCATGCGGCCATGGACGCTGTTGAAGCCATGGGCGGCCCCGAGGAAATAGGCGGGTGTCTTGGACGAGCAGCCAATGCCGCTGAGCTTGGCGATGCGATGTGGCGGCAGATCCAGCTCGAAGCAGGCCTGGACGATGGCGGCGCTAATCGAATCATGGCCGCAACCGGCGCAGAGCGTAGAGACTGTGCCCTCATAGTCGCGCCGGGTCAGCCCCAGCGCATTCGCCGGGAGCTTCGGGTGATGCAGCTTTGGCTTGGCAATGAACGTCATGTTATATGGCCCTCCGCACTGGAACGATCGACAGGCTGTTGAGATCAGCCGCGATTTCGCGGCTGATGAAGCGAGCCGTGATCGGCGTTCCGTCGTAATGGAGAATGGGCACCAGCCTGGCGGGATCGATCCCGCCTTCGTTGACCAGCAGCATGCGCAGTTGTGCGTCGCGGTTCTGCTCCACCACATAGACGCGGTCATGCGCGGCGACGAAGTCGATGACCTCTTCCGAGAAAGGGAAGCCGCGCACGCGCAAGGTGTCCAGCTCAACACCCTGCTCGGATAGCTGCTCCAGCGCCTCCGACATGACCGGGCTGGTCGAGCCGAAATAGATCGCGCCGAACTGGGTCGGCTTCGGCGCTCGCCGGACGATCGGCGCCGGGACGAGCGTCTTGGCCGTTTCGAATTTCCGCAGCAGCCGCTCCATATTGTCCTGATAGACCGGCCCTTCCTCGGAATATTTGGCGTACCGGTCGCGTGTGCTGCCGCGAGTGAAGAAACTGCCACGGGTCGGGTGCGTGCCCGGATAGGTGCGATAAGGAATCCCGTCGCCATCGACATCGAGATAGCGGCCGAAATTCTTCCCGGCTTCGAGCTCCTCGTAGGTCATGACCTTGCCGCGATCCATGCGGCGCTGGTCATCCCAGACGAAGGGCTCGCACAGCCGCTCGTTCATACCGATCTCCAGGTCGAGCATGACGAAGACCGGTGTCTGCAGCCGGTCGGCCAGATCGAAGGACAGCGCCCCGAAATCGAAGCACTCCTTGGGATCCTCGGGGAACAGCAGGACATGCCTGGTGTCGCCGTGCGAGGCGTAGGCGCAGGCCAGGATGTCGGCTTGCTGCGTCCGTGTGGGCATGCCGGTCGAAGGTCCACCGCGCTGCACGTTGAAGATCACCGCCGGGAGCTCGGCGAAATAAGCGAGGCCGATGAATTCCGTCATCAGGGAAATGCCCGGCCCCGAGGTCGCTGTGAAGGCGCGGGCACCATTCCAGGCGGCACCGATGACCATGCCGATCGAGGCCAACTCGTCCTCGGCCTGGATGATGGCGTAGCGATTGGCGCCGGTCTCCGGTTCCTGCCGATAGAGATGGCAATAGCGCTGGAAGGCTTCGGCCAACGAAGTCGAGGGCGTGATCGGATACCAGGCGCAGACGGTGGCACCCCCATAGACCGCCCCTAGCGCCGCCGCCGAATTGCCGTCGATCGCGATGCGCTGTCCGACTTTGTCGGAGTGACGCAGGCGCAAGCCGATCGGGCAGCCGAAATGCGCCTTGGCGTAGTCGTGACCCAGATGCAGCGCCTCGATATTGGGCGCGATCAGCTTGTCCTTGCCCTTGAACTGCTCGCCGATCAGCGTCTCGATCACCTGCATGTCGATATCGAGCAGGGCCGCAAGCGCGCCGACATAGATGATGTTCTTGAACAGTTGGCGCTGCCGCGGATCGCTGTAGCGCTGATTGCTGATCTCGGTCAGTGGCACGCCAATGACGTTGATGTCGCTGCCGAATTTCTCGGGTGGGAGCGGTTTGGTCGAGTCATAGAACAGGTAGCCGCCGGGTTCGATCGAGGCGACGTCCTTATCCCAGGTCTGCGGATTCATCGCGACCAGCAGATCGGTACCGCCGCGCGCGCCCAGATGGCCGGCCTCCGAAACGCGCACTTCGAACCAGGTCGGCAGGCCCTGGATGTTGGAGGGGAAAATGTTCCGGGACACGACCGGAATCCCCATGCGCAGGATCGCCTTGGCGAAGAGCTGATTCGAGCTGGCCGAGCCCGAACCGTTGACGTTCGCGAATTTGACGACGAAGTCGTTGATTCGCTGAAGAGGTGCACCCCGTTTGCTCGTCGACGCCCGTTCTATCGTGTGTGACATGCCGGACCCGCCTGTGTCATCTCGAGAAGGAATTTCTGCATGTCCCAGGCGCCGGTTGGACAACGCTCGGCGCACAGCCCGCAATGCAGGCAGACATCCTCGTCCTTGGCCATGATGCGCCCGGTCTTGAGCTGGCTGGACACGTAGAGGTCCTGGGTCAGGTTGAGCGCCGGCGCCTTGAGCCGACCGCGGAGTTCATCCTCCTCGCCGTCCTGGGTAAAGGTAATGCAATCCATGGGACAGATGTCGACACAGGCGTCGCATTCGATGCACAGCTTGTCGCTGAACACGGTCTCAGCGTCGCAGTTAAGACAGCGTTGTGCCTCCTCGAAGGCGAGCTTGGGATCGAAGCCCAGTTCGACCTCGACCTTGATGTTGCTCAGCGCCGCCGAGAGCTCCTTATGCGGTACCTTGAAGCGCTTGTCGTTGGAGATGTCGTTGTCATAGCTCCACTCATGGATGCCCATCTTCTGGCTGACCAGATTGACCATGGGTGGCGGGCGCTGGGCGACATCCTCGC
This sequence comes from Paraburkholderia sp., assembly GCF_049581445.1. Taxonomy (GTDB): domain Bacteria; phylum Pseudomonadota; class Gammaproteobacteria; order Burkholderiales; family Burkholderiaceae; genus Paraburkholderia. The sequence continues at coordinate 8,302 of NZ_JBAURZ010000410.1, forward strand.
CCTGGCAGAATCTGTCGATCGAGATCGCCGCTTCATGGCCATGGGCCACCGCCCAGATGATGTTCTTCGGCCCGAAAGCGGCATCGCCGCCGAAAAACACCTTGGGCAGCGTTGATTGCATGGTCCTGGTGTCCACTACCGGCATGCCCCGGCGATCGAAGTCCAGACCGATATCGCGCTCGATCCAGGGGAAGGCGTTCTCCTGACCGACGGCGATCAGCACGTCGTCGCAGCCGATCACGACCTCCGGCTCGCCGGTCGGCACCAGGTGCTGTCCCTTCTCGTCGCGCACGACCTCGACCTTCTCGAAGCTCATCCCGGTCAGCCGGCCGCTTTCGTGCAGGAAGGCCTTGGGCACCATAAAGTTGAGGATCGGGATGCCCTCATGCATGGCATCCTCCTTCTCCCAAGGTGAAGCCTTCATCTCCTCGAAGCCGCTGCGAACCACGACCGTGACCTCTGCGCCACCGAGCCGGCGCGAGGAGCGGCAGCAATCCATCGCGGTGTTGCCGCCGCCGAGCACGACGACGCGCCGGCCGATCGCGGTGACATGGCCGAAGGACACGCTGGACAGCCAGTCGATGCCGATATGGATATTGGCCGCTGCCTCCTGCCGCCCGGGCAGGTCGAGATCACGGCCGCGCGGCGCGCCCGTGCCGACGAAGACCGCGTCGTAATCATCGCCCAGCACGGATTTCAGGCTCTCGACACGCTCGCCGAGCCGCGTGGTGACGCCGAGACCGAGAATGTAGCCGACCTCTTCGTCGATCACGCTCTCGGGCAGGCGGAATTTCGGGATCTGGCTGCGGATCATGCCGCCGGCGCGGCGGTCGCCATCGAACAGCACGATCTCGTAGCCCAGCGGCGCCAGGTCGCGCGCCACGGTCAACGAGGCCGGACCAGCGCCGATCACGGCGATACGCTTGCCGTTGCGGGCCGCGAGCTTGGGCAACCGCCCGGAGATGTCGTCCTTGTAGTCGGCTGCGACGCGCTTCAGCCGGCAAATCGCGACGGGCTTCTCCTCGACACGGCCGCGCCGGCAGGCCGGCTCGCAAGGCCGGTCGCAAGTCCGGCCAAGTATGCCGGGGAAGACATTGGACTTCCAATTGACCATGTAGGCGTCTGTGTATCGCCCTGCAGCAATCAACCGGATGTATTCAGGAACGGGCGTATGGGCCGGACAGGCCCACTGGCAATCAACGACCTTGTGAAAGTAGGCGGGATTGGCAATGTCAGTCGGCTTCAAGGCGGGGTCTCCTTCGCAGCTTTCACACCATTATCCGGCTTCTGCCGGAAGGATGTGACTTGACTTGCCAACGGCGAAAGCGCGTCGGCCAGTCCACCTTTTCGCTCTCACCTGTGGCGTACGTATTGTCAAGTTGGCGAGGTGGTCCGTAACTATTATGGGGCATGAAGGAGCCAGCATGTTCCGTTCCATCACCAACCGGTGTGCCGATTTCGTTCAAGGGCTACCGGTTTACGCCGGGTGTGATCAACTACGCGGTTTGCGTTGTATTAGGTCGGGATCGAGCGGGGCTGGCGCGGGGATGGCTTCCGGAACGAGCGCCCCGTACGCGTATGGCGTAGCCGAAATTGACGTTGATAGGGTTGTACGTCGACAGTTCGATCGCGATGGCCTGCGCAGCGTCGTGTCGCGCCGCATCGCGACGATGGTGCGCATTACCCGCGGCGCGGCACAACGCGCCCAGATCATTTTCACTTTACGATCGCTTAGACGACGCCATACACCACACTGCCTGAACTCGACCTGTCTGCTGCTTCGCTCCGTGAAGCGAAATCAGTTGCCTTGAGTGGCACTGTGTCTGAGCTGGCAATTGAGCGTTTTGTATTAGCTCGGGCGATTATGCGACTAAAACAGGTGTAAAAAAGCTCGAGTTGCCTTGCGTCCGAAGCCCTTCGCTCCAGGTTGAAGACTTCCTCAAGCACACCGCGCGATAGATGAAAGCGTTGCATCCCGCGCCCCAGTCGAACCTGAAATACGATGCCGTCACTGTTGTGCGGCACCGCCGCCCAAATGAGCGAATCATTATTCATGGAGCCCCCGTAAACCATTTTGATATCCGGACTTGCACCGTTTCATCGTCGCACAACTCACGACGATCACAAAAATGTTTCAAAATTCTGATGCCCGGTCATGCACATTATTGCAACAGTGCTAAATCGCAGCGGGCGTGTTCAATGTTCGTTGATTCCCGGACTCGCATATTCTCCGATCCGCGTTGCCCGCCCCAGACAAGATGGTAAGGAGTCGCTTTTGGCCCCACTGCAGCAAGTGACCAGGAGACTAGCGATAATTCACAAGGTCGATGATGTCATTGAGGAACCACGGCAAAATCAATTGCGTATCGGGATAACTGACACCGACGCTGAGCCTCGGCGGCTTTGACATGGAGTCACTGGGCGCCGCACCCTCGGTAGGGTTCAGAACGTAGGTATCCGTGTCACCCGGACTTCGCCGTGCGGTTTGATCACTAGCGGGCGACCCTGTCGAGGCGCAGCCGGCGATGAGCACGAAGAGGGTCGCCGCGAAGCAAAACCGTTTCATGATAATGAACTCCAGCAACGTTACTCAGTCAGCCAAGCCACGCGCACGCGTATCGCGCAACAACGGCCGCGCCCATGCCCGCGGTCGCGAGCCAACTTAGCGCCCGCAACGTCCAGTGGCTGCTAAGGTCCCCCACCGACGAATGCTTTGTGCTGAGCAGTACCAATAGCACCATCACCGGCATTGCGGTCGTTCCATTGATCACCGCGCTCCAGTAAAGCACGCGCACCGGGTCGCCGCCCATCGCCGCGAGGGCCACGCCCAGTGCGCCGCCGAGAACCATGATGGTGACTAACGCGAACGCGATTCGCCGATCGCGCTGGCGGCCCTTCGGCCAGTTGAAGGTACTCGCAGCGGCGTGCGCTGCGGAGCCAGCAAGCGGTGGCAATGCAAGCAGTGCGGTGCTCAGCAACGCCAGCCCAAGCAAGTGCGGCGCGAATACGCCGGCGAGCGGCTTTAGAATGCTCGCGAGCGATGCCGCGTCGGTAGCGGGTTCGCCGTGCGCATGCAGCGTTGCCGCTGCGGCGATCATGATGCACAACGCGACCGCGTTGGAAAGCGCGGTTCGAATGAGTGTGTCGTAACGTATATTGCGGGATCGCGGCTGATGCACAGCGCGATCACTGCGAGAGCCCTGCTTTTGTTCGTCGTCTCCTTGTGTTTCGACCTGCTGTTCCGCCTGCGAATACAGCAAATAAGGGCTGACCGTTGTGCCGAACGACGCGAGCAACATCTCCAGGTAGTGGCCTGACCACGATACGTGGGGCACTAGCGATTGCGCAACGATCGTCGCCCACGGCAGATTAAGCGCGATATCGACGCCGACATACGCAAATAGCGAAAGCACAAGCCATCTGAGCAGACGCGCATACTTTACGTAGGGAATAAACCACTGCAGCGCAATTGACAGCGCCAGCAATCCTGCCGCTGACCAAGGTATCGAACCACCCCATAGCAACTGCGCGCCGACGCCCATCGCGACGACATCGGCCGTAATGTTGAAGGTATTGGCAATGAGGAATCGCCCGACAGCGAGATAAAACCAGACGCGCGCGTAGTGCTCGCGCATGTTCGTCGTCAAACCCTTGCCCGTCACAAGGGCGATCCGGGCGGAAACAAGCTGCAATGCGACAATCGACGGATAGGACAATACGCAGGTCCAGAGCATGTCGTAACCGAACATTGCGCCGGCAAGGGAGTACGTTGCGATTCCACTCGGGTCATTGTCGACGCCGGTGGAGATCAGCCCGGGGCCAATATCTGCCGTCCACGAATGCGCAGCGGTGCTGCCTGAAGCGGCTTCCCGCTGGTATTGTCCGATGTTCGGTTCGCTTGCTTGCGACATCAATGCGGTGGGGCGTAGCGTCACTAGACAGTTGAGTAGCAACGCGCGGTCCAGCAACGGGGCAGACGATATCGGGTGACGCCTGCATTCGGTCTTCTCCGAATCACGCCACCCGCCGCCGCCCTTCAGCGATGTGCGCCGGTAGCTGCTAGACCACTCTAATGCAAGTCGCTTCGCACATCGCCCGATGAAAGCACGTTGCCAGCGCTGTCCACAATGGTTACCGGCTCAGCTACCGCAGGCTCTCCAGTGACAATCCGATTGGCCTTGTTGATCAGGACAGCGGGGCCGCCGGCGGCGATCCCGGTCATCTCTTCGAGTCGCTTCATAAAACCTCCGGGGTGCGCGTACATCGCCGTAAAGAAGCCGTTTCCTGTTTCCACAACGATGTCCTCGAAGTGCCGCAAGTACGCGAAGCTCTTTTTTACGGCGGCCGGAAGTAGCTGCGAGTGCAGATCAATGACTTCACTCAGAGATCGGGCCGAAAAACCTGCGTCGGCCAATGCCTGCTGCTCGGAAAGAGACGTTTTTACCGTCTGTACATTCAACTCCACAATTCTTTCGAAACCGCTGAAGAGTTCGGTGATGCAATCGAAGGCTGCTTCGACGGAAGCCGCGCGTTGCGATGAGGGAAACAGGTTAGGCGTATCGGGGTACATAAAGACTCCTTTGCGGTGAGGCGCGGTCGGCACGCGAGGTCTGCGCCGGTTACAGGGTTGGTTTCGTGGCGAATGCAAACGCGGCACGCTACGTTCCCCGCTCGCAAGCGGCATACCCAATTCGTTCCATCCGTGCGCTCAATGGCCCTGCGCCGGCATGCTCTGCGCTCACAAAATCCGCAGTTGTTCCCGCAGATACGCGGCCGTGCAACTCTCCTTCGCGCATGAGACCTCGGCTGGGGAGCCGCTCGCCACGATCGTTCCGCCCGCGTCGCCGGCCCCAGGACCGATATCGATCACCCAGTCGCTTTCCGCGGCCACCCGCATGTCGTGCTCGACCACCACGACCGTATTACCCGCGTCAACGAGTCCCTGTAATTGCAGCATGAGCCGGTCGACGTCGGCGGGATGCAGGCCCGTCGTCGGCTCGTCAAGGATGTATAGCGTGTCGCCACGCTGAGTGCGCTGCAATTCGGTGGCGAGCTTGATGCGCTGCGCTTCCCCGCCGGATAGCTCGGTGGCTGGCTGGCCGAGGCGCAGATAGCCAAGGCCAATGTCGCGCAGAGCGTTCAATGCACGCATCACGCCTGTTTCCTCGGCAAAAAAGCTGCAGGCGGCGTCGACCGTCAGGCCCAGCACCTCGGCAATGTTTTTGCCACGCCATGTGATCTCCAGCGTCGATGCGTTGTACCGGGTGCCGTGGCAAGTTGAGCACGGTGCATATACGCTCGGTAGAAAGAGCAACTCGACGCTAACGAACCCTTCGCCTTCGCACGTCGGGCAACGCCCCTTCGCGACGTTGAACGAGAAGCGACCCGCGCTATAGCGACGTTTGCGGGCGCTGGGCGTGTCCGCGAACAGCTTGCGCACGTGATCGAAGAGGCCCGTGTAGGTGGCGAGGTTGGAGCGCGGCGTGCGCCCGATCGGTTTCTGGTCGACCCGCACGAGCCGCCGCAGCGCATCCATGCCTTCGGAGATATGGCCGCTCGCTGGAATCGTCGCGCTGGCGAGCAGCGGGTCTTGTCCGTCTTCATCCGGGCTCTCGAAGATCCGTCCCAGCCGGCTCGCGACCAGTTCGGGCAGCGCCTGACTCACGAGGCTCGATTTGCCCGAACCTGACACGCCCGTAACTGCCGTCAGACACCCGAGCGGGAATGCGACATTCAGCCCGTGCAGATTGTTGCGCGTGATATTAGCGAGCCGCAGCCAGCCAGTGGCATTGCGCGGTGTTCGATCGACGGTTGCGGGCGGCGCGAAAAGATGCCGCCGCGTCTGTGACGCTTCGACCGCCGCGAGTCCAGCAGGCGGCCCGCTATAAACTATGTGACCACCCGCCTCGCCGGCCGCCGGACCGACGTCGACGAGCCAGTCCGCGCGCCGCATCATCTGCAGGTCGTGCTCGACGACAAACAGCGAATTGCCCGCTGCCTTTAGTTCTTGCAGTGCGTTGTAGAGCGCTGCGCCATCAGCGGGATGCAAACCGGCCGATGGCTCGTCGAGCACGTACACGACCCCGAAGAGTTGCGACGAAAGTTGCGTGGCAAGTCGCAAGCGCTGCAATTCACCCGACGACAGCGTAGGCGTGCTGCGTTCCAGTGCAAGGTAGCCGAGACCGAGGTCGACCAGTGTGGTCAGACGTTCCAGCAATTCGGCGGCAATGCGCTGTGCAGCGATGCGTTTCTCCCCTGACAGGTTCGGTGTGCGCCGCACGTCAGGTGAGGCTTTATGCGCGGAACCGCCAGCAGCGATCCGTCTGTCGACGGCATCACGCATGGCGCTCTTGCTGAGTACGTTGCTTTTCTTCGCCGCACCGGGGTCCGGCCATTCGCCGCGCGCGATTGGTTCAAGCATCACAGCTAATCCTGTGAGCGGCAACTGTGAAAACTCGCCAATATCGAGCCCAGCGAATGTCACCGAGAGCGCTTCCTTCTTAAGTCGCTTGCCCTGGCAATCCGGACAGACGCTGCCGACCATGTACTGCGACACGCGTTTTTTCATCAGCTCGCTTTGAGTGTTAGCAAAGGTGTGCAGCACATAACGACGCGCGCCGGTGAAGGTGCCCTGGTAGCTAGGCTCATCCTTGCGTCTGAGCGCGGTGCGGGTCTCCTTCGGCGTGAGGCCAGCGTAGACCGGCACGGTCGGCTGTTCTTCTGTGAAGAGGATCCAGTCGCGATCTTTTTTTGGCAGGTCCCGCCATGGCGTATCAACGTCGTACCCGAGCGTCACAAGGATGTCGCGCAGATTCTGTCCATGCCATGCTGGCGGCCACGCCGCGATCGCGCGCTCGCGAATGGTCAGCGAGTCGTCTGGCACCATTGATTTTTCGTTGACCTCGTACACCCGCCCTAGCCCATGACATGTCGGGCAGGCACCTTGCGGGGTGTTCGGCGAGAAATCTTCGGCGAACAACATCGGCTGTTTCGGAGGATAGGCTCCGGTCCGCGAATACAGCATGCGCACCAGGCTCGACAGCGTGGTCACACTGCCCACCGATGAACGCGCGCCTGGCGTGCCGCGCTGCTGCTGCAGGGCAACTGCGGGCGGCAGCCCTTCAATCGCGTCGACTTCGGGCACCCCAACCTGCTCGATGAGGCGCCTCGCGTACGGCGCGACCGATTCGAAGTAACGCCGCTGCGCCTCGGCGTACAGCGTCCCAAATGCGAGCGACGATTTCCCTGAGCCCGAAACGCCGGTGAACACGACGAGCGCATCGCGTGGGATCTGAACGTCGACGTTTTTCAGGTTGTGCTCACGGGCGCCGCGCACGCGTACGAAGCCGGTTGGGGCGCCGGGAGGCATGGTGGTCGAACGGGATTTTCTGCGGATGGCGTCCATGTCGATCAATAACGGATAAGCGCTACGCCACTGGCGGGCGGACGCTGGTGAGTTTGCACGGAACATGCCTGGTCTAAAGCGAGATGCTCCGCGGATGCCAATACGGCTGGCCGAGACCTCCCGCAGCCCCATGGACCCGGCCCGTATCGGACCGCGCTGCGGGTGAGCGGGGCAAACCACTGAGAGCACAACGGCCGCCGGAGGCCTGGCCCATTTCGTGCGCAGTGTATGACATGAGTCCAGGAGGGCCCGTCATGAAAACGCGCATCTTTACCTATCTTGCCTGAAATTGGGACGGTCCCGGCCCTAGCGCAATGACAAAGGAAATTCGTTATGAACGAGATCGATATGAGTCAGCGCATCGAAGAAATTGAGCTTGCGCTGTCCACGCTGTTTGAGTCCCCGAAGAACCCTGCGGTCAGCAGCTACGAGGAAGCAACCGCCTTTTTCGTCCAGATCTCGTGGGTCGTAGAGTCGCACCGCGACACCACCCTTGACGCGAGATGTGTCGTCACAGTCCGCTTTTCGCCCGGGCAGATGAGTCGCTATGCAGCGATGGATACCGCAAACCGCATCGTCGTGCGCGAGCGTCTGTGCGACAAGGCGCGGAGTGAATTCTCAGCGCAACAGTGCCCGCCCACCGTGGAAGGCGATTGCTCGTTGGAAGTCGCCGTGGAAGATGCGCTCTTCGCGGTCGAGCAACCACCGTACTAATACCGCCCGCCCCTCCAGAACCGCTCAGCATGCAACCCATGCCGTTCACCTCGGACTGGCGCGACTTCGCGCTTCGGCTCGTTGTGGCACTTGTCGCGGGCGCAGCAATTGGGCTTAACCGCGGTGAATCCGGCAAGGCGGCAGGCTTGCGTACGACCTTGCTGGTTTGCCTTGCCGCGTGCATTGCGATGTTGCAGGTCAACATCCTGCTACCCCAGGCCGGCAAACCTCAGAATTCCTTCGTTGTACTCGATCTGATGCGTTTGCCGCTCGGTATCCTGTCCGGCGTCGGTTTCATTGGAGCCGGCGCGATCCTCCGTAGAGACGGCCTCATTACCGGCCTGACCACGGCCGCAACGCTGTGGTTCGTCACGGTGATAGGACTGTGCGCTGGCGGTGGCCAGCTCGCGCTAGCCGTAGCCGGCACCGTGCTTGGCCTGATCGTATTGCAGGTGCTCGGCGCGCTTGAGCGCTGGCTTCCTCGCAATCATCGCGGCTGGTTGACCGTCGAATACGAGCGTGGGACCAGCGAGCGCGGCGAACTGCTCGAACGCCTCAAGCAACTCCGCTGCAACGTCGATTCGCGGGAACTACAGCTTGACGCCGAGCATGCTCTGCTTCGGGAGCGCTTCGAAGTCCGGTGGCGTTCGCCGCTAAAAAACGACGCAGTCGAACGGGCACTGACAGGTTTCATTTGCTCGAATAGCCGATGCGCCTCGTGGTCTGTCGACAATTAGATTGCGTGCGCGCCAGTCAGCGAAAGGCTACCTTTCGCCGTATGCCGATTGACAGGAACACCGGTTGCTTGCTGTGACGAGCATGAACCGGGGCACCTTCACCTTAAGTTCGTAACGCTACCTCTATCTTTGCGAGTTCGTCCGTAACGCCGCAAGGCGCCACGAAGATGTCCTCGCCATCTATCTGTGGAGACTGCAATGAGCCAGACTGTCGGCGACTTCATCATCGAACGACTGCATGCATGGGGCGTGCGGCGCATCTACGGCTATCCGGGCGACGGGATCAATGGCGTATTCGGCGCGCTGAGCCGCGCCAAGGGAAAAATCGAGTTCATTCAGGTACGCCACGAGGAAATGGCTGCATTCATGGCCTCGGCGCATGCGAAATTTACCGGCGAACTCGGCGTATGCATCGCCACCTCAGGGCCAGGCGCGGCCCATCTTCTTACCGGACTCTACGACGCCCGCCTGGATCATATGCCGGTGCTCGCGATTACCGGTCAACAGGCACGCGCCGCGCTGGGCGGCCACTATCAGCAGGAACTCGATCTGGTGTCGATGTTCAAGGACGTCGCCGGCGCCTTCGTCGAGCAGGCGAGTGTGCCCTCCCAGGTGCGCCATCTGGTGGATCGGGCCGTGCGTACTGCGCTATCCGAGCGCAAGGTGACCGCCATCGTGCTGCCGAACGACTTGCAGGATCTCCCCTATGAGGCGCCCGGCCGCAAACACGGCACGCTGCATTCAGGCGTCGGCTATCGCGCGCCGCGCCTCGTGCCCTACCCCGACGATCTGCAACAGGCCGCGGACGTCCTCAACGCCGGCAAGAAAGTCGCCATTCTGGTCGGTGCCGGCGCACTGCACGCCACCGACGAAGTGATCGCCGTCGCCGAAAAGCTTGGCGCCGGTGTCGCCAAGGCGTTGCTCGGCAAGGCCACATTACCTGACGATCTGCCTTGGGTAACAGGTTCGATCGGATTGCTTGGCACCAAACCCAGCTACGAACTGATGACCGAATGCGACACGCTGCTGATGATCGGCTCAGGCTTTCCATACGCCGAGTTTCTGCCCAAGGAGGGCGCCGCTCGCGGCGTGCAGATCGATCTGAAAGCCGACATGCTGAGCCTGCGCTATCCGATGGAAGTGAATCTGGTGGGCGATAGCGTTGAGACACTGCGCGCCTTGCTACCCTTGCTCGAAGAAAAGCAGGATCGGGCCTGGCGCAAGAAAATCGAAGGCTGGACCGCGGACTGGTGGAAGACCCTCGACAAACGTGCCCACGAAGCCGGCAAGGACGCCGTCAATCCACAGCGCACCGTGTGGGAGCTGTCACCGCGCGTGCCGGCCAACGCCATCGTCACCAGCGACTCCGGTTCCTGCGCGAACTGGTATGCGCGCGACCTGAAGGTGCAGCGCGGCATGATGTGTTCGCTATCTGGCGGTCTGGCATCGATGGGAGCGGCGGTACCCTACGCGATCGCCGCCAAGTTTGCGTTTCCAGAGCGCCCGGTAATTGCGCTAGTCGGCGACGGCGCCATGCAGATGAACAACATGGCCGAACTGATCACCGTGGCCAAGTACTGGAAGCAGTGGGCCAATCCGCGCTGGATCTGCATGGTGCTGAACAACAGCGATCTGAATCAGGTCACATGGGAACAGCGCGCCATGGAAGGCGACCCGAAGCTCGAAGCGTCGCAGGATATTCCGTCGGTGCCGTACCATCGTTTCGCGGAATTGATCGGCCTGCGCGGCATCTACGTGGACGACGCCGAGCGCATGGGTGCCGCGTGGGACGAGGCGCTCGCAGCGGACCGCCCGGTCGTACTCGAAGTGAAAGCCGATCCGAACATCCCACCGCTGCCCCCGCATATCACGCTCGCGCAGGCGAAGGCGTTCGCCTCGACGCTGCTCAAGCGCGACCCGAACGAAGGCAATGTGATCGTCGAAACCGCAAAACAGGTACTCGATGCGGTTCTGCCGGGTCATCGTGACAAATGACGCAGCCTGATCTCAGCACGCCGGATGAACGCCCGGCCGTGGAATTGTCGCGCACGCAGGTACCGCTCACTGCGCTGCGCGCGCGTGCCTTTCGCATTCCTACCGATTTTCCAGAAGCCGACGGCACCTTTTCCTGGGACGCCACAACGCTAGTCACGGTGGAAGCGGATGGCGGCGGCCAGACCGGACTGGGCTACACCTACAGCGACGCGAGCATCGTCAAGCTGATCCATGGCGCGCTCAGCGAATGCGTGATGCAGCGGGACGTATGGGATATCGGCGCACTCTGGCTACGCATGCAACAGCAGGTGCGCAATCTCGGGCGTTCAGGGCTGGCGGCCACCGCGATCTCCGCGATCGATTGCGCGCTCTGGGACCTGAAGGCGAAGCTACTCGGGGTGCCGCTCGTGCGGCTACTGGGAGCGCGGCGCGCTGCCGTGCCGATCTACGGCAGTGGTGGTTTTACCACCTATGACGACACGCAGCTTCGCACGCAGCTAGGCGGGTGGGTGCATAACGACGGGTGCCGCTGGGTCAAACTCAAGGTCGGCACGCATCCGGACCAGGACCCCGCTCGCGTGGCGGCGGCACGCGCCGCGATTGGGAATGCAGGGCTCTTTGTCGATGCAAACGGCGCGCTCAGCGTGAAGTCCGCGCTGCACTATGCGCAGCGCTTTGCCGATCAGCAGGTTGAATGGTTCGAGGAACCCGTCTCGTCTGACGATCTGCCCGGTCTCGCTGCGCTTAGACAGCGGGTGCCGCACGGCATGGAAATCGCCGCGGGCGAATACGGCTATACGCTCGACGATTTCCGGCTGTTGCTGGAGGCGCGCGCCGTCGATGTGCTACAGGCCGACGCGAGCCGTTGCGGTGGTATCACGGGCTTTCTGCAAGTGGCCGATCTGTGCGAAGCCTTTCATATCCCGCTGTCGGCGCATTGTGCGCCAGCGCTGCATCTGCATGTGGCGAGCGCGGTGCCGCGATTGCGTCATCAGGAATGGTTCCACGATCACGTGCGCATTGAGGCCATGTTGTTCGACGGTGCACCACAGCCTGCCCATGGAGCCATCTCGGCTGATCTCTCGCGACCCGGCTGCGGTCTCGAACTCAGGCAACGCGATGCGCAACCTTACCTGATCCAATAAGCGGAGCCGACTGCCCATGAGCTCGCCACGTCTTCTCGGTCTTGTCTGCGCCGCGGCAGGAGCGGCGACCATTACTGCGCTTGCGGCTCGCCACGCGCCTGACGGGCAGATGTCGCCG
>NZ_JBAURZ010000411.1:0-2736 GCF_049581445.1 Paraburkholderia sp.
GGCAGGCCGAACGCGCATGGCTGTTCACCCATGCGCCGCTCACCTGGATGTGCAAGCGCTGCGCGACCTTGCCGCGCCGCACGTGGGCTGCGCTGGCGGCGGCGCTATTCGTGCCCGTGCTGCTTCACTGCCTGAGCCTGTTTTCACCGCAGCCGCTGGCGTCCCAGACGGCGTTGCTCGACCAGCCTGCTTTCCGCCACGTGCGCATGCGGGTCGACAAGGAAACTGGTCGGCGCGTCTACGCGGGCTATGTGCAGAGCGCCGGTGAGCTTGGCGCGCTCTCGCTCGCCATACGTGCGCAAGGCCCGGCGGACGTCATGCGCGTGGCGGTAATCGACGCCATGCAGGAGCAGTTGAGTGATTTCCTCGACAAGTATTACCGCGGCGCCAGGATCGAGGCGGCCGAGCCCGGTGCGTTCGTTGCCACGCCGCCCGCCGCAGACGGCTACCTGCTGCCCGAGTCATGGGACTACGGGCGGCTCGGCCGGCTTGCCCGCGAGCAGATAGACGGTCTGCAATCGTTACGGTTTGCAGGCCACGAGAAGGATAGTGGTCCCGTGCGCATTCCGTTCGAAGCGCTCGGTCTGAACATTATTTCAACACCGCACGCCGCGTGGCTTACTGACCTGCAGGGCACGCGTTATTTCGTGGGCGCACGCATACCGATCGGCAAGATCACGCGCATCGCCCCATGCAGCGCAACGGTGGTGCGTGACGACGAAAGCGTCTACAGCCTCAGCGCGAACCGCGCCGGTCCCTGCTGAGGCCGGAGAGAATCCAACCGGGGCATTGCCCTGCCTTCGTGCGCTGGCGCGCCGCCCGAAGGATCCGGGAGCGTGTGACAAGCTCCTCATGCGCGTCGCTTAACATTAAGGAATCTTAAGTATGATCTCAGCATCAGCAAACATCGGCTATACGCCGCCCATGTACAGCTACGGCATGCCACAGGGCAACCTGGGCAACTCGGGCGGCACCAGCATGATTGCGTCCGACGGCACCTTGTCGCTGCCGGGCGTTGCACAAGCGGTCACGCGCAACCTGCAGAACCAGGCTCAGCAGATCAACCAGTTGCAGCAGCAGGGCGCCTCGGCGACCAATAGTCAAGGCAACGGTCAAAGCGCCGGCGGCCAGGGCAGCGCCACGATGTTGACCATGCAGGCGAAAGTCGGCGAATACACGACGGCCTTGCAGCAGGGTACATCGATCATGAGCGGCCTCTCGGACACTCACAAGTCCGTCGCTCAAAACACGAAGTAAACCCGCGCACGCACCTGCGGGCCCCCTGACGGGGGCTCCACAAGGGGCTGACGCATGCGATCCAGCGTAGCCGACTGCACGCTCTCGCGCAATCTTCCATTCACGCAGGAGAAACCATTCCGATGCTATCGCAAGCTGTGGTGAATTCGCTGCCGCTCGACGCGGCGCGCACGCCTGCCGTCACGCTACCCCAGACCCCGCAGGCCGACGCGGGCAACAGCGGGCTCGCCCAATTCGCCGAGCGCATGCAGGGGTCGCTGGAAAGCATGACCGTGCCGCTCGGCGTGCTGTTCGATCCGTCCCGCCGGCGCGGTCTGTCCACGGCCGAGCTGCTTTGGCTGCAGGCGGCCGCAGGCGAATACTCGGCCAGCCTTCTCACGCTGTCGCACATCGCTCAGAGCGTCGGCAGCACCATTCAATCCCTCACGCAGAGAACGTAATGCGCCGCGCGCTCTATCTTCTGCCGCTCGTTCTGCTCACCGCATGCAAGACCTCGCTATTCGAGGGGCTGGACGAGGACCAGGCGAACCGCATCATTGCAGTGCTGAGTCATCACGCCATCGCTGGCTCGAAGGAACGCAACGCGGACAAGAGCTGGAGCGTTTCCGTGAACGACGACGACGCTGTAGCTGCCACAGAGCTGACGGGCGCCTACGCGTTGCCGCGTGGTGGGCACGCCAACCTGGGTGAACTGTTCAGCCGGGAAGGACTGATCTCGAGTCCTGAAGAAGACCACGTACGCTATGTCTACGGACTTACCCAAGAGCTCTCCGAAACGCTCGAAAGGATCGACGGCGTGCTCGTGGCCCGCGTGCATATTGTCGATCCGCCGCGCGATCCGCTCAGCGGCCCTTCAGCGCCACCCACGGCTTCCGTGCTGCTGCGCTACAGCAGCGACACGAGTATGGAGCCGATGCGAGAGAAGATCCGTTCGCTCGTCGCGGGCGCCGTGGAAAGTCTGACACCCGATCACGTCTACGTCACGCTCGTTCCGGTTACGCCGGTCCTCACGCCCACTGAGATTTGCGGGCGAATGGGCAACTGTGCGCCCCAGTTCGACACCGGGCGCCGCAACAGCACGCTCGCGCTCATCGTGCTCTCCACCATGGGGTTGCTACTGATCGCCGCGGCCTGGGTGTGGGAATCGGGCGTGCGCTCCTTCCCGAAGCTCGGTTCGGTCGGCATCACGTTATTTCGCCGCCGCGGGCGCCGTAATCGCGAAACTCAAACAATGCCGTCCGAGGTTACTCCGGCGGGCCAACCCACTGCCACGAAGTCCAACCCAACTGCAGGAGACCGTAAATGAAACACCGACCCTTGCTCGCCGTGGCCGACTGGGCGCATTCGAGCTGGCTCGAAGACGCGGCGCCCGCGCGTACCGAACGCTCCCGCGCCGAAGCCGCCTCGCGCTTGTTCGCCCGTTTCTCACAACTGCCACAGGCCGGTACGACACAACTGCCATGGTTCGCGGCCCCGCTC
>NZ_JBAURZ010000412.1:0-18207 GCF_049581445.1 Paraburkholderia sp.
TTGCCTGGCAGTTCGGCATGCGCCCCCATGCCGCATTCGTGCCAAAACGAAATGCACAAGCGCCACAACAAATCCCGAGTCGCGGCAATTCCGGGGGCGCGGATTGACGTCATACCAGTTTGTGGAGCGTCTCGTCCACCTTAATGTTTCCGAAGTGGCCGATCTCTCGGGAATGCTCGCCGGCGCAGCACCCACGGTCGGTCGAGGCGGGCGAGCGCCGAGGCCGAATGCGCCGTGAGGCAACTCTCGAATCCAAGTGGATCGGAGCCTACATGTACGCGTTCCGCTTGTCGCACGCGTACGGTTCCGCATTGCCTGTGGAAGAGATGCTTGCCCTGATCGCTTCGCCGCTGAGCAAAACAGCGGAGATGCCGCGTAGCGGAAATACGGAGTATTTGCCTACCACCTTTAGAAAGAACAGAGGAGGAAAGTGGCCGTATCGTCATGCACTGCGAAGGGCAAGCACGATGTGTCGTCTCGCTAGACCACGCGGCCAATGGCGATGTTTACCTTTTGGGAGAATCGAAATGACTGTTGCAAGCGCAAGTTCTGGTAGTTCGTATGCCACGCTGGATTACAGCAGCCAGCAAAACAATCCCTCCGAACAGACAACCAAGTCACAGTCTGGAACCCAATTACCTTCGTCAGGCAGCAGTAGCGATAACCATCCGACGCCCGTAAGCCCTGCCGTATCACGCGTCAAACGCAACGACACGGATCCCCCCTCGCCATCGGCCGACGACTATGCGGATTACGTACAGCGCATTGGTCAACAGTCGCCACTTAGCCAGGCCCAGCTGGACAGCCTGCGCTGGGGTACCGTCCGCGCTGTTGAAGCCAGCCGCAGCAGGCTCGCCGACCCGCACACGAGCGACATGATCGGCAACACCATACTTGCTGCACTGAACCGGTCGCCGACCTTCCGAGCCCTGGTTAGCTATGGCATGAACCATGGTGGCGAGCGCCTCGACGACATCATGTACAGGAACGAATACGAACTCGACCCGGAACTTCAGAGCCAGAACAGACACATAGGGGATCTGACGATAGAAGAGTTGCGAATGCACGATACCGATCACATGCCGATGCCGATCCTCGCCGACAGCGAAGCGGTTCATCGAAGCGGCGGTCAAGGGCCCTACGTGAATCTCAATATGGCGCCTAATGAGGGCTCGCCGCATCTGCCCGAATGGCAGGAGGGGTTGATACACGAACTCGTCCATCATCTCGTCGATAGCGACGATCCCCCCGAAGGTCCAGAACGACAAAACAGGCTCGGGCCAACTGAGATTCTCGCGCGCCGTGTAGCGCAGGAAATGGGTTGGCCCATAGGGAATTACTCAGCCTATGAAGGACCGGAACGCCACGCTTATATGGAGGAGCACGAAGACGCGGCAATTCTCGAGTCGGCGGAGCGAAATGGCGGCCATGAGCGAGCGTTTTTTCAACGACTCGGTACGATCAGCGCGAACCACGACGCAAGCCCGGATTTTTATGAACTCGAGGATGCGCCCATCGGCGCCTCCACCCACGACCATACATATGGTTTTGCGCCCGGCCAAGCCGTCACCCATAACCACACGTATGCTTTGCTCGGCGCACAGCCACAGGGCGATCTTGGGCAGATCGAATTCCGTTACGGCGAACCGTCTCTTTTCACCTTCGCACACAGTGCTTCTAGTGGCGCTCCTGGTGGATTTCAGAGCGCATACGGGGCGTCCAGCGCGAGCTGGGAGACCCAGGGCCGGTTTTTTCAATATGGAAATCCGGTGGACGGCAATCCGCACGTGCGTGAGTTTGATTTCCCGGATGGGAGCAAGGCCGTCATTGCAGCACATCAACCGCAGTTCGCAGACAGCGACCGTACCGCGATCGAGAAAACCTTCACGGTAGCTGGCGCGTCGATACCCGGCGCCGTCGGTGGGTTCCTGATAGGCGGGCCGGTTGGAGCGGCTGTCGGAGCCGGGGCGGGGGCTGCTGGCGGCGGGGCGATCGCCAGCACCTATCCTCAGGATCGCATCTGGCAGGGCTACACCCTCAACTACTACAACAAGGGCGAGGTAACTCCTTTCTATACCCAGTACATGTATGCCTGGGACAGCGACTGGAACCGGGTTGGATTGTTGGCAAAGCAAAAGGACTCGAGCACGTGGCCCGACTACGGGGACGGCAATCCGGACGGAAGCTGGGACTGGTGGGGCTGGAAATCGGGTAATGCTCCCGCAAGAACATAACACCGTCGGACTGTCTTACATAAGCCCGTCAGCGTGACCGGTTAAGCCGCATGGTCACGCTGGTCAATGCCGGCCACCCGGCCCGTCGCGACGGGCCGGTGCGACCTTATGCCTTAAAGTCGGATGCCGTTACCGCAGCGTGCGTTTGCGAATTGATCCAACCCGTGCCGCTGGGGTTCGCTATCAGCGTCATGGCGCCCTGCGGTATCTGTTGCGCAAGCGCGAAGCCGTTACCGCCGCGCTGTACGGTGAGCGGCGCGCTGTCCTGTTCGCTTAGACCGTTGACGGTATAGGCACGATTGCCTTGGGTAATGGTCACGCTGTCGGCATACGAAACGTTCGAATTGCCATTTCCCGGCTGCGTGCCCACACTAATCTGCGTATGGCCGGGCAGTTCGAACGAAAGCGGGCCGTTGAACATCCCACTCGACTGGTCGCTCGTGCCGGCGTTCAGGTCGATATGCGGGTCGCCCCATATCTTGGTCTGGTTGCCGGTTTGCGTGTTGGTGAGCAACATGGACGAGTCCGCCTTGTTCAGATTCAACGTGTAGTCGCCCAAGTTGATGCTCGACTTGCCGTTGCTGACTCCGGTATCCGACCACTGGCTGCTCTGACCGAATCCGTTATCGGACGAGTTGCAGCCGCCATGACTCGAGGACCCTGCCGAGCGGCTGTCGTAGCCGCCGCAGTTATCGTAGCGCGCGTATGCCTGCGACTCGCTGTGCGTGCAACGGGATTCGCCGCCGAATCCTTGACGGTTATACGACGCTGAACTCGACGAGAAGGTGGACTGGCTGAAGCCGCCCGGGCCGCGCGAGGATTGCTGCGAGAAATAGCTCGCGCTGGACCCGGACGGGCCGTTGCCGCTAGACGAGCGAGGGAAGGATTGCTGACTGAATTGCATCAAAGCTGGCCGTCCGAACGACGAAACGGGAGGCGGGTTGGTTATGAAGTGCGGTGGCGGCGCGAACGACGTGCCGGAAAATGAGTCGTTCGATCGGCTCATCGAATAGGATGCCTGATTTTCGAAAGATGCGTGCATCGTGGATTCCCTGAAAAGGACTATGGTTAATCGAAACTGCTTCACATGACGATAGAGGCCGCAGAACGCGCGGCCATGTCTTGCGTTGCCCGTCTAATGTATCGAGCGCGATCGGTACGATGTCCTGGATATGTATGAAAAAGCGAAGGTTACGCGAGGAGTCTCAGTTATCCTGATTGCCGCGCGCGTCTTCCGTTGGCGTGAAGTTCGTCCAAGCCCGTTATCGCGCCCTGGCCGCTCGACTTTGCAAAAAACGATGGAAAATGGCACGTATCGTCATGCAATTTGAAGGGAGCGCACGAACTGTTGTAAGAAAGACTCGAGCATGTGGCCCGATTGCGCGGACGGCAACCCGGCCTGTCGCAACGGGCCGGTGAGACCTTATGCCTTGAAGTCGGACGCCTTGACCGCAGTGTGCGTTTGCGAATTGATCCAACCCGTGCCGCCGGGGTTCGCGATCAGCGTCATCGCGCCCTGCGGCGTCTGTTGTGCAAGCGCGAAGCCATTACCGCCGCGTTGTACGGAGAGCGGTGCGCTGTCGTATTTGCTGAGACCGTTGACTGAATACGCGCGGTCGCCCTGGGTAATGGTCACGCTGTCGGCATACGAAACTTTCGAATTGCCCTTCCCCGGCTGCGTGCCGACACTGATCTGCGTATGGTCGGGCAACTCGAACGAAAGCGGACCGTTGAACATCCCGCTCGACTGGTTGGTCGTGCCCGCGTTCAGGGCGATATGCGGGTCGCCCCATATCTTGGTCTGGTTGCCGGTTTGCTTGTTGGTGAGCAACATGGATGACTTCGACTTGTCCAGATTCAGCGTGTAGTCGCCCAGGGTGATTGTCGATTTGCCGTTGCTGACTCCGGTATCCGACCACTGGCTGCGATGATCTAATCCGTTGTCGGAATTGTCGCAGCCCCCTTGACTCAAGGACCCTACGGAGCGGTTCTCGTAGTGGGCGTACCCCTCCGACTCGCTGTGCGCGCAACGAGAGTCGCCGCCGAATCCCTGCCGATCGAACGATGCTGATTTCGACGAAAAGACGGACGGACTGAAGCCGCCCGGACCTCGCGAGGATTGCTGCGAGAAATAGCTCGAACTAGACGCGGACAGGCCGTTGCCGCCGACCGAGCCAGAAAAGGACTGCTGACTGAATTGCGTCGAGGCTTGTCGAGCGAATGGCGTACCGGAAAACGAATTGCTCGACCGGTTGATCGAATAGGATGCCTGACTTTCGAAAGAGGTTTGCATCGTGGATTCCCTTAAAAATTACTATGGGTTTATCAGAGCCGCCTTGCAAGGGGACGACGATGGCGAATTCGGTACACGCCGCCATGTCTTGCCTTGCCCGTCTACTGTAGCGAGTGCGATCGGGACGATGTCCTGGATACATATGAAAAGACGAAGCTTGCGGGATGAGCCTCAGCCGCCTCAAGGCGAACCAATGACCCGGTATCGCCAGCAATCACCGGCCGTGAACAGTTCCGGGGCGACATGAAGCCGACTCATGAGAAACTCAAGCTGATCAACGCGAGTCCAACGTTCGTTTCGCAGATCCGCGGTACGGACGTGGGCGTGAAGAAATGCCAATATCTCCCCGTCGCCGTGACCGATGAAGCTGCAGGGCCGCGATGCGATTCTGGCAAGAGACAAATCGAGTATCCATCGCGTTACCCGAGAATCCAACGGTCCAGTTCAGCAGCGACGGCACCGGCAACATCACATCGATGACCGAGCGGTGGCCGTCTGGCGACGTGTCCACTCAAACCGTCAACGACGGCAAGCACCTGCGGGCACCGATGGTCGATGCGAGCGGCAAGCCGTCGCAGAACGCCAGGTATTCGCACTACGGCCCGGATGGCAGCTATAGCGTTGATGTCGCAGGCGGCAGCGCCCCGCTGACCAATCAGGTCTTACCAACGTGGACGGCGGTAAGACAGTCTATGCCTACAACCTTCAGAACAGGGTGGGCTTTGAGCACCGATGCGGCTCCGATGGAAAGATCAAGATGGCGAAACATTACGATCCAGCGAGCGGCTTGGATACGCTTTCACCGCCGCATCTGTTACCGACATAGCCGCGCACTAGCACGACTTCTGGGCCTCGAAGGCGCTGACCTCGAGCGGTGAGACCCTACGGTGGCATGCTTTTCAGAGGAGGACGCTGACCTCACAGGTTGGGCGCAAATCCCGACGCCAACCCGGGCACCATCCGGCGCTTAAGAATGCGCGCCACGGAATAGACCGTGCTCAGGCGTTCCACACCCAGACGCTGCTTCAGCGTGCCGCCGAATCCATCCAGGAAGTTAAAAGTAGCCGGACTCGAAAAGCCATCGAAATCGAAGGTCAGTTTTTGTTCGAGTGCGTGCTGCATCGCGGTCCAGATCAACAGGCTGACGGAGCCGGCGTGCGCCTCAAGCGTGCGTGAGGACAGGAGGTAGTACATCGCGTGCCGATCCCACACCAGCCCGATCGCCGCAATCAGGCGCCCGCCCGGCCCATAGGCGCCCAGCAGATGCCCAGCCTGGCGCTCGACAAAGGCATTCACCAGTTGGCGCATGACTGCACTTCCATAGGCGTTCGTGCGCGAGCGCTCGAGCAGATTGGCCTCGTAAAACTGCAGGAATTCGCTGGGCGTGGCGATCGGCGCAACCGTCAGCTTGCGCTCGGCACTGCGAATCACGTTGCGGGTTTTGCCATGCAAGCGTTTCCACGCTTGCGCCACCGTGCGATCCGCTTCGATCTGAAAGGTATGGCGCGCCGACACGGTAAATCCCTGCAGCGCAAACGCCAGCGCATCCTCGACTCGCGGATCGAATAACTGAAAGAAACTGTCGAAATGCGGCAACTGCTCGATTAGTCGCGAGGTAATGCTTAGGCGATGATGTTGCGCATGCGCAATGTCGAGGTCCAACGATTTGATCACGGGTCCAAGCGTGCGCGTGAGCGGCGGCAAATGAGAAATTCGCCACACGCCCATGCGCGCCGTGTAATAAGGTAACTCGCCTAGCACCTCGTTGCCGCGCACGACCTTAGCCACGTTCCAATGGCCACCGGTGGCGATATCGAGCCACCAGGGTTCGTGAAAAATGGAATGAGCGGGCAATTCGGCCAACAGCGGCGTTGGCGCAACCGGACTCTGCACGACGGCCTGGTCGCGCACAACGTACTCACGAGGCAACGTATGGTCTCTCACGGTTGTCATTAGCGACTCACCTTGTTCCGGACCTGATCATCTTGTCATTGCCCGGGCGCATCGCAGCTCCCCCGCAAGCGCCTCTCGCTTGCCCCGGCCTGCTAAACCCCTTGCGCACCTGCCTTGCGCCAGGCCGGGCACACGCGGCGTTCACACCCGCACATGCGCATGGTTTCGACCCAGCTACGGCGAGTCTATTCGTACTTGGGTAGTGCTTTCACGCCAAAATCGAGCCTGGTCACCTGAGGGTATCCCTTCAGGACCTCAGGCCCGTTCGCTGCTGCGTGCTTGGCCTGGCATGGCGTCTGCGCTAGCCGTGTCACGAAAACGTTTGCGCTCAATAATGCCGCTTAAATGGTCTGATTATTCTTGTCATTTAAATCACGGACCCGTCATACTGCCGGCGAGCTGTAAGGAAGAATAAAACAACGGGATTCCGGGGACACAATGAACACACGACTTAGCAGCGTCGAGTTACGACCACATGAGCTTGCCGATTCTGCTGTGGCGAAGCTCTATCTGGAATGTCTTGACGCCGAGAAGCGTTTGCGCGGCGCGCGCAAAATGGCGGCCGCGGCGTTGTACGAAACGCGTGATAAGCATTTGAGCCAGCTATGGGACCGGCTAGGCGAACTCGACGCGCAACTATGCAGCGAATTGCGGGCTGGCGTTCTGGACTGGCACGAAATCGCGGTGAAACTACGCGGCGGCGAATAAACGTTCGAAGGCCGGCAACGCCGCGCAGAGCAAAACTTGTTTTCCGGCGCGCCCTGCGCGTGCACGGGGTCTGGTTCGACCCTCGCCGTTGACCTTTTCCTGTCTGCTATGGACGCAGCAGATCGAAGCCACCGAGCACGACCACGCCGCTCAACGCGATCAGCGCGACCGAATGCTGACCAAAATACAGAATGGCGGCGGCCGACCAGGTGGCAAGAGTAAATGCTGCAATACGCTTCATGATGATTAGGCCGCAATGGCTGTGTTCAATTAAACCGCGGTGCAATAGCCCCGCATGGCCCACCGTCGCTCCCACGTTTAAGGATATGAGAATGAGTGCACGACCCTCATATAATTAGCTATGCAACTATACGGCGAAAAAAAAGCGCTCAACTCAACGCCGAACGAACACCTCGAATCTTCGACACCGCGTCCGAAAACTCCGCACCGCCCAGCACCCGTTTCAGTCTGGCAGTGACGGCCACGCTGGCGCCATTTAACTCGGTCTTGATGCCCAGTGCCTTGGCCGTTGGGAAAATGGACACTTCACGACCATCTTCTTCTGTGCGACGGCGTTCAATATAACCCTTCGCTTCAAGACCATCCAATGCACGCGTGGCAGTGGGCCGCGCAATCAACAACTCGTCGGAGAGTTCACGTTGGAGCATGCCGGGGCGATCGATGATGGCGCGCAGCATGAAACCTTGCGGCGGCGTTACATCGTAAGGCTCGAATGCGTCCGCCCACTCGCGCTCAAGACGGCGGGCCAGTGCGGAGGTGTTGAAATAGAGGCAATGATCGAACATAGCGGCATGCTACTTTAATATAGTTAGCAATGCAACTATATGCGCGAGATCACCGTGCCGTGCATGAGCCACGGTACCGTTCATTGCCCGATATCGCCAAACAGTTCTTCGCATAAGCTACGGCCAGCATCGCTAAGACGTGCGGTGCCCGTGCCTTCCTCAGTGAAGTGTGTTTCGACGACACCGTTGTCCACCAGCGCAGTGAGTTGCCGCCGCAGCCCGCTCATGGGGACGTCTGCCTGCTTCGAGAGCTTTGCAAGCGACCAGTCGCGTCGCGGCGTTTCCTGCGCGGCACGCCACAACTGCATGAGCACGGCCACCATCATCGGGTCGACTTCATCGTTCATCGGTGTCTCCTCAGGCCATGCTGGCCACCAGGTTGCCCAGTATCTTGAGCGCCGCTTCTGTTTGCTCGGTCCACGGATAGCTATAGTTCAGCCGGATAAAGTGCCGGAAATCGTTGCGCATCGAAAACATATAGCCCGGGCCGACGGTGATGCCCAGGCCAAGCGCCGCCTGATAAAGCTGCATGGAATCGACACGCGCAGGCAATTCCACCCACAGCACATAGCCACCTTGCGGCGTCGAAATACGCGTGTCTGCCGGAAAAAAACGCTGCACCATCGCGCTCATCAGGCGCGCCTGTTGACGATAAAAGCGGCGCACGTGACGCAAATGGCGGTCGTAGCCGTCTTGCCGCAAATAGTCGGCGACAGCCACTTGAGGGACTGACGGTGTCGTCAGCGTATTGAGAAACTTGAGCTTTTCGACTTGCGCCCGATAGCGGCCAGGCATCGCCCAGCCGATCCGGTATGAAGCGGTCAGACTCTTCGAGAACGAACCGCAGTGCAGCACCAGCCCCTTGGTATCGAAGTTCTTGAGCGTGGTGGGCCGCGTCTCCCCGAAATAGAGTTCCTGATACACGTCATTTTCAATCACCGGAATGTCGCGCTCGCCTAGCAGTTCGACGAGTCGTTGTTTGCGCTCATCCGACATTTGAAAACCCAGCGGATTCTGGAAATTCGGCATCACCATGCAAGCCGCGATCTTCTGCTTGTCGATGAGTTGCGTGAGCACGTTCAGGTCGATTCCTTCAGTGGGGTGCGTGGTGACCGCAATCGCACGCATACCGAGGCGCTCGATGGCGTGCAGCATCGCGTAGTAGGTCGGCGACTCCACCACCACCGTATCGCCCGGCTTGGCGACCGCTTGCAGGCTGAGATTGATCGCTTCGGTGGCGCCGAGTGTAATGATGATTTCCGCCGGGTCGACCGGCACGCCGTTTTCCGCATAGCGCCGGGCAATCTGGCGAATCAGTTCCGGATTACCGGGCGGCAGATCGTCGATCAGATTCCAGCTTGAGTGACGCCGTGCAATCGCGTTCGCGTACTGGTTGATGCGACGCCACGGGAACAGCGTAGGGTCTGGGTAAGGGGAGCCAAACGGCACGGCGTCGTGCGCGCGGATACTGCGCAGCGTGGACAGCACAAGCCGGCTCACGTCGACTTCGGCAGCGGGAGCGGACGCCTGAGCGGTGCGACCGCGCACGGTCGGCGGCACGGCCCGTTCACGCACGAAATAGCCCGACTGCGGGCGAGTCTCGATCAGACCCCGGCCTTCCAGCAGCGCGTAGGCATGCAGCACCGTCTTGATGCTGACGCCGTGCTGCTGGCTTGCCTGCCGCACCGATGGAATCCGCTCGCCCGCCGCGAATACACCGCGGCGCACGGCTTCGCCAATTTCGTCCGCAAGTTTTTCGTAGAGCTTCAAGTGACGGAGCCGGAGAGGTGGCAAGAGGTATCACCACAGTCTACGGCATGTCTCGCAAACTGTACCCCTCTTCTTTCCACTTTTCTGTATTCCGCGCCGTTTTCGGAACACAGTACCCTTGGTTCATCGGCAAATCCGCCCGCTTTTCGTCTGCAAGGTCATGAAGAAACCTGAAGTCCGCATCGAACCGTACACTCACCCTGCCGCAGGCTGGGGCGCGCTCAAGTACGTCGCGCTCAACCTGCTCAAGGAAAAGGTGGCTGGCGGCAATTACCGCACGCTGCTCGCCCAGAACCAGCCCAACGGCTTCGACTGCCCGGGCTGCGCATGGCCAGACCGCGAGCATGCGTCCACCTTCGAATTCTGCGAAAACGGCGTTAAGGCTGTGGCCGCCGAGGCCACTAGCAAGCGCGTGACCCCCGAATTCTTTGCTCAGCATACGATCGCGGAACTGATGACGCAGTCCGATTTCGAGCTCGAACAGCATGGCCGCCTGACCGATCCGCTGGTGTACGACGCCGCGCAAGACCGCTATGTGCCGATCGAATGGGACGCCGCCTTCGAACTGATTGCGCGCCATCTGCACGCACTCGACAATCCCGACCGCGCCGCCTTCTATACCTCGGGCCGTGCCAGCAACGAAGCCGCGTTCCTGTATCAGCTGTTCGTACGGATGTACGGCACCAACAACTTCCCCGACTGCTCAAACATGTGTCACGAGGCGACCAGCCGCGGTTTGCCGGGGACGGTCGGCGTCGGCAAGGGCACGGTGACGCTCGACGATTTCGAACATGCAGACACCTTGCTGCTGTTCGGCCAGAACCCTGCGACCAACCACCCGCGCATGCTCGGCGAACTGCGTGAGTGTGCGAAGCGCGGCGCCACTATCGTGTCGATCAATCCGCTGAAAGAACGCGGGCTGGAACGCTTTGCGAGCCCGCAGCATCCGGTTGAAATGCTGACCATGGGCAGCACGAAAATCAGTTCCGTGTTTATCCGCCCGAAGGTGGGCGGTGACTTCGCGCTGATCAAGGGTGTCGCCAAACGCGTGATCGAACTCGACGATGCAGCGCTCTTAGACGGCAGCGGGCGCGTGCTCGATGTCGACTTTATCGCGGAACACACGGTGGGCTTCGACGCCTTCGCCGACGATCTGCGCGCCGAAAGCTGGGAGACGATCATCGCCGAAGCCGGCCTGCCGATGGACGACGTGCTCCAGCTCGCCGACATCTACGCGAAAGGCCGCGCGGTCATCTCCACCTGGGGCATGGGCCTCACGCAGCACAAGAATTCGGTGCCGACGGTGCAGTTGCTGTCGAACCTGATGATGATGCGCGGCAATATCGGCCGGCGCGGCGCGGGGTTGTGCCCGGTGCGCGGCCATTCGAATGTGCAGGGCGACCGCACGGTGGGCATCGAGGAACAGCCCACCCAGGCGTTTCTCGACCGGCTCGGCGAAGTCTACGATTTCGAGCCGCCGCGCGAACATGGCCTCGATGTAGTCAACACGATTCAGGCGATGCTCGACGGCAAGGTCAAGGTATTCATTGGTCTCGGCGGCAACTTTTCCATCGCGACGCCAGACACGCCGCGCACGTGGGAAGCCATGCGCGCGTGCGATCTCACCGTGCACATCACCACTAAGCTCAATCGCAGCCACCTCGTGCATGGCCGCGACGCGCTGATTCTGCCCACGCTCGGCCGCACTGAAATCGATCTGCAACACGGCGTGCCGCAAGGGGTAAGCGTCGAAGATTCGATGAGCATGGTGCACATCTCGTACGGCATGAACCGTCCTGCTTCGACGAATCTGCTGTCGGAGATCGCAATTGTCGCGCGCATGGCGGAGGCTACGCTCGGTAGCGACAAAGTGGACTGGCGCGCGCAGATGAGCGATTACGCGCTGATTCGCGATGGCATTGAAAAGGTGCTCGACGGCTTTGAGAACTATAACGAGCGGCTCAAGCAGCCGGGCGGTTTCCACCTCGGCGTGGCCTCACGCGACCGGATCTGGAAAACGCCCAGCGAGAAGGCACAGTTCCTGGTCCACGCGATTGCCGTCGATACGCCGATCCACCGCGCCCGCAGCCGGCACGGCGAGCGCCTCATGACGCTGATGACCACCCGTTCGCACGATCAATACAACACCACAATCTACGGCCTCGACGATCGCTACCGCGGGGTCTACGGTCAGCGGCGCGTGCTGTTTGCGCACAAGGACGACATCGCGATGCTGGGTTTTTCAGTCGGCCAACGCGTGGATATCACGAGCGTGTGGGACGACGGGATCGAGCGGCGTGCGGATAGTTTCCTGCTGGTCGAGTACGACATTCCGCGCGGTTGCCTCGGGGCGTACTACCCCGAAACGAATCCGCTGGTACCGCTGTCCTCGGTCGCCGATGGTGCGGGCACGCCGACGTCGAAGTCGATTCCGGTGTTGCTTAGCGCGTCGGTGGAGGTAGCGGCTGTGGCGGCCTGAGCGTGGAGCCGCCTACATCAGCAATTTCAGCAAAAAATAGCCGATCAAACCGGCTGCGCCGACGATCAGAAGTGTCTGGATGATAGTGAGGGATTTACGCGAGGACGATGCAGAAGAAGTGCTGGAGGAAGTCACGGTCGTTCAGGGTTCGATTCAGGGGATGATCACGCTTTCGCGAATCCGTGCCGAATCAAGCTCGCACGGATACGAAAAGGCGTGATTGTACGATGTGCCGAAGTGCAACACAGATTTCGCGCGCTGCGATCGATTGTCGCTGAGCGATCGGTGCCGTTCTTCAAGTCCCCCAAGCGTCTCAGTGCTTGACGGGGAAATACCAGAGATTACGGTCGGAGTAGCCAAACTGCGCAATGATCGTGGCCATCGTACCGTCTGCGCGAATTTCGTCGAGC
Source organism: Paraburkholderia sp. (assembly GCF_049581445.1). Classification (GTDB taxonomy): domain Bacteria; phylum Pseudomonadota; class Gammaproteobacteria; order Burkholderiales; family Burkholderiaceae; genus Paraburkholderia. The sequence continues at coordinate 12,654 of NZ_JBAURZ010000412.1, forward strand.
GCGCGTGAAATAGCGTCATTCAGATCGACATCGCCCTTGCGCAACGCGTAACGCGCATAGCCGTATTCCTGCGGCAACGGCTTGTAGTCGTTCACCATCTCAAGCGCAGCCGTGGGATGCTGCTTTAGAAACTGACCGATCTTGATATCGTCTTCCATCGCTACGTCAATGCGGCCCGCAATCAGATCGGCGAATTCATTTTCGCTGCTCGTGTACAGCTTGAGTTCTTTCAGATCATGGCGCTGATCGAGCAACTGGTGATTGATGCTGCCACGTAACGTGCCAACCGTATGGCCCGCAAAATCGGCCCAGTCATGAATTTTCGCCGGATTGCCGCGCTGTACCGCGATGCCCGATCCATACCAGTACGCCGGACTGGTAAAGGCCACCACCCGCAAGCGCGTTTCCGTTTCGTGCAGGTTGTCCGCAATTACATCCGCACGGCCTGCGAGCAGCGTGGGGATCATCGCGTCGAACGGCACGATATCCCACGTTACCTTCGTGAAGCCGAGGCGCCTTGCGATTTCGCGAAAAATGCGCACGTCGGTGCCGTCGAAGTCGTTGGTCTTGTTGTCGCGGAAGGTGTTAGGCGGATCGGCGGAGATCACGAACGTCACGCCGTTTTCGACCGCACGCTTATACGAGCCGTCGCCACCATCGAAACGCACATCACTGAGCATCGCGCTATCCGCCGCCCAGGCCGTGGAGAAGGAAAACAGCCCGGTCACGATCGAAGCCAGTATCAGCGTTGTTATTCTCATGAGAAGCTCCCGAGTTGTTGGTCTTTTAACTGCCACTACAGACTCACTGCCCCACCCAGTTGCCTGTTTCGTTCCCACAACGAGCGCAAAAAATCCCTCGTACGCGCCTGCTGGGGTGCTTCAAAAAACGCTGCTGGGCTGCCTTCTTCGACAATCCGGCCGTCCGCCATGAACACGATCCGGTCGGACACTTCACGCGCGAAACCCATCTCATGCGTGACCACGACCATCGTCATGCCCTCGTCGGCGAGCGTGCGCATCACGCGCAACACCTCGCCCACCAGTTCGGGATCGAGCGCCGAGGTCACCTCATCGAACAGCATCACCTGAGGCCGCATGGCGAGCGCCCGCGCAATCGCCACCCGTTGCTGCTGGCCTCCGCTCAACTGGTGCGGCCAGGCATGGGCCTTCGCCTGCAAGCCGACCTTCTCGAGCAACACGTGGGCGTCGTGCGTTGCGTCGGATGATGACACACCCCGGACATGGATCGGCGCAACCGTAATATTGTCGAGTACGCTCAAGTGCGCGAACAGGTTGAACGATTGAAACACCATGCCGACTTTAGCGCGAAACGCTTCGATGGATCTATCCTTATCGGCCCGGCGTACGCCATCCTGAAGGGATGAGTAAACGGGCGCGTCATCGAAGCAGATCGTGCCACTATCCATCGTTTCCAGAAGATTCATACAACGAAGCATCGTCGACTTGCCGGAGCCGGACGGTCCCACTACGCTCACCACTTCGCCTTTTGCCACGTCCAGGGAGACGTCCTTCAGTGCATGCAGGCTGCCGAAGTATTTGTTGACGCGCTCAAGCCGGATCATGGTGTGGCCGCCGTGCTGCGCGGCGTTCCGCTCACCACTGCCTTGCCGTCCACGCTCATACGGCGTTCGAGCCAGCGTACCAGCAACGCGCTGGGATAAGAAAACGCCAGGTAGATCACGCCAATAATCGTAAAGACAGTAAGGTATTGAAAGTTGGTCGACGAAATAATTTGTCCCGTGAAAATCAGTTCTTTGACGGTGACGATCGACACCAGCGAAGTATCCTTGAACAACGAGATGCCGTAATTGCCAAGCGGCGGGATCACCACGCGAATGGCTTGCGGCAGCACGATCAGACGCAGCATCTTGCGACGCGACATCCCCAACGCCTTGGCGGCTTCAATCTGCCCTTGCGGAACCGCCGCAATCCCCGCGCGATAAACCTCGGCAAGGTAAGCCGAATAGTTGATCGACAGCCCGATCACGCCTGACAGGAAAGGATCGAAGCGAATACCGAACGCCGGCAATACGAAGTAGATATAGAACAGTTGCAGCAACGCGGGCGTGCCGCGAATGACTTCGATATAAACCGACGCCAACGTGCGTAGTATCCGCGAGCGGCCGATCCGCGCGAGCGCGATCAGCAAACCGAGCGGCAAGCTGATCAGAATGATACACACGGTCAGCGCCAGACTGGTTGCCGCACCCTTGAGCAACGCGGGCAAATAATCGGCGACGCCGTGGAAATCGAACAGGTCAGAGAGTGTCGTCAGCATGGCCTTCCTCCGTGCCTGAAGGCGACGCGCGCGACCGATCCCAATACCCCATTCCCCAGCAAGGCTGTCTGCTCACTTTCGCGGCCCGTGTAATTAAAGCGTGCAGACTTCGGGATCGACTTCCGCGCCCAGCATCCGGCTGATGCGATCAGCATGTTTGCGCAACGTGCGCCCCAGCTCATGCAGATCGTCATCGCTCAGGCCGCTTTTGAGGGTGGTTACGCTGATCGCAGCCACGCCTTCGCCCTCGCGGTTGGTAATAGCGGCTCCGATGCACACCACGCCAATGTTGTCCTCTTCATCATCGAACGCGTAGCCGCGCTCGGCGACCAGTATCAGGTCCTGCATCAATTCGGCGGGCGTAACGAGCGTGTATTCGGTGCGACGCGGCATGCCGGTTTGAGCCAGCAGCTTGACGACCCGCGCCGGCGGCAAGAGCGCCAGCATTGACTTGCCGAGCGCCGAGCAATGCGGCAACTCGCGCTGCCCGAGCGCGGACGCAATCCGCAAGATGCCCGGCGCGTCGACGCGATTGATCGCGACTGCGTAACCGTGGTCGAGAATCGCAAGGCGTGAAGTCAAGCCAGTGAGTTCAGTGAGTTCGCGCAATACCGGCATGGCGAGTTGCGATACCCCCACCTCTTCGGCGGCCCGATCACCAAGAAACACAAGCGAAAGGCCGAGCCGATAGCGGCGCGAACCGCCCAGCCGCACATCGGTCACGAAGTTGCGCTGTAACAACGTCTGCAAGAGTGCGAACGCGGTGCTTTTCGACACCCCTATCTGCTCAGCCACCCCAGCGACGGTCAAGCCGTCGCTGGCCGATCTCCCCAATGCCTCCAGAACGTCTAGTGCGCGACTGACACTCCGTAGCGCATACCGCTCCTCGGCAGTTTGAACTGCATCTGTCATTTTGTATTTGGATCCGTCTGATTGATGAACCTACCCCGTAAGCATCCCACATCTCATATTGACAGTCACTAAACCGGAAACTACCATGAATCTATTGCCGAACACCGTTCTGCATAGCCGAACGAATAATAGTTTGCAGCAGGCGTTCCAGATCCACGGCACGTCTCCACATGAAAAAAAATATTGAGAGGAGGCCGAATTCGGGCCGACGCCGCGCCCCGGGGTTTTTGGCGCGGCGTCATCAGGTTCGGCGGCAGTCAACAATGGGAATAATATCCGACCGGGGTTTGTGTTCGGATGGGCCATCGAAAATGTCGGGGACTCATTCTGCAAACCTGGTGCACAGCGAACTTCTGCACATCAGGCTCGTCACCGAACGCCTGTCCGAGGCCGATCTCGACCGGTCCGGGCTGCCACGGGCGTATTGGCGCAAACGCCTGCGCAGCATTATGCAAAATCATCAATTGACGCGAGCTCAGTTCGAAGAAATTGACCGGATTCTTGGCGTGCTGGAAGACTAGCGCGTGTAAACAGATGATTTTCGTCACCAAATATTTTTCATACATTTTGCTTCCGTTTCGTTTCAATTCAACGTCAGCCACGAATACCGGCTTTGTTTCGATTTATTCGTAGCCGGCTTAATTCGGTATTACGTTTGCATATTTAACATTCTTACGCCCGTTCACATACGCTGCGGTCTCTGGATTCAGTTCTATCCTGACCATTTGGTCAGGCGAATATAAAGTCGTAAAATCGGCGCATTCAAACGAGGACATAGGAGCGCGGCCATGACCGGGCAAGCAGCGAAGCCGATAGCGGCTACGACGTATCGTGGCGACGCAATCGAAAACAGCCATGTGGCGCATGTGGCCGTGGTCGATGCCCAAGGGCGCCTGCTCTATGCGTTTGGCGATCCAGCGCGCATGACCTTGGCCCGCTCGGCGGCCAAGCCCGCACAGGCCCTGGCGGTGCTCGAAACCGGCGCGTTAGACCGCTTCGGCTTCGAGGACGCCGATCTCGCGCTGATGTGCGGCTCGCATAACAGCGAGGAACGGCACATCGATCGGACCCGCCAGATGCTCGCGAAAGCGCAGGCTAGCGAAGCCGATATGCGCTGTGGCGGCCACCCGCCGTTGTCGGACGCGGTCTACCGGTCGTGGATCAAGCGCGATTTCACGCCGACTGCGGTATGCAGCAACTGCTCCGGCAAGCACGCCGGCATGCTCGCCGCTGCGCAGGCCATCGGCGCGGCCAAGGCGGACTATCACCTGCCCGGACATCCGCTGCAGGTGCGGGTGAAGCACACCGTCGCGGACGTGTGCGATCTGCCTGACGACGCCGTGCACTGGGCCACTGACGGTTGCAATCTGCCCACTCCGGCATTCCCATTGGAGCGTCTCGCGCGGCTCTACGCCAAACTCGCCGACGCCGCCGCGAGCCAGCCCGTCAGATCGCTTTCGACACGCGATGCCGCGCTCGCCCGCATCTATCGCGCGATGACCACATATCCAGAGCTGGTCGCGGGTGAAGGACGGTTCTGCACGGCGCTAATGCGCGCCTTTGAAGGGGACCTGGTCGCGAAGGTCGGCGCCGAAGCGAGCTACGCGATCGGCGTGCGCCCCAATGCGCAGACGGAGCGACTCGGCGCCCGTGGCGCACTTGGCATCGCCGTGAAAGTCGAGGATGGGAATCCGGCCGTGCTGTACGCGATCGTGGCCGAACTGCTGGTGCAGCTTCACCTTGGCACCGACGCGCAACGCGCTCCGTTCGAAGGGTTCCGCGTGCCGTCGATGCGCAACACCATGGGTATCGAAACTGGACGTCTGGTGGTGTCTGTCGCGCTGGAACGCGCTGCTCAAACAGGTTGACTGCCACACTCGCGCCGGCATCGCCGCCACCGTGCCCTAATTGAACTTCACAATGGCCGACAGCGCCGATATTTCTGTTGGTTAAGCGCTGTGGCGCGGTGTTACGCTCAATGCATATCGACTGCCGCTCAAGTGACTCGACGTGCGGGGCAGGTTCACGTCGCGGTTTTGATTGGATAGCGGCGTCGTACACACATGGCAGCGAGACCGCCGCAGGAGGCGCCGCGATGAAAATCACGATCCCAATTGGTTTGACGCTGCTGCTCACGACCGGCATGGCGCTAGCCTGGCAACCCGTGGTGTACCCCATCCGTAGTCAATCCCCGACGCAGCAGAACATCGACGCCGCGATGTGCTACGGCATGGCCAGCAAACAGACCAACGTCAACATCACGCGCGAAGCGCAGGCGCCGATGGCGCCCAAGCCCGCTCCCGCGCTCGCCGGCAGTGGCGGACAGCAGGCGGGACAGCCG
>NZ_JBAURZ010000413.1:0-4539 GCF_049581445.1 Paraburkholderia sp.
CGGCTGTCTATGAGTTCGTGAAGAACGACGATGGCAGCGAGCGTCTGGTGATCAACGCGCAGAACTGCGTGCACTGCAAGACGTGTGACATCAAGGACCCGACGCAGAACATCGTGTGGGTCACGCCTGAAGGTGGCGGTGGGCCGAACTATCCGAACATGTGACGGCATAGCTGTACGTCGCGTCTCATGATGCAAAGAGCGTCGCTTCGTGCGGCGCTTTTTTTTATCCCGTACACATCTCAACGCTCCACCAACGCCTCCAGTCGGGCGCACACGCTGGGCTAGTTGGTCGTGGACGAATGCCGCCAGACGTTCTCGTCCTGATATAGCCGATCCGCCGCTGCGCACGCACGGTCCGCGCTACGAAGTCAATTACGCATCGACATCGCGATCCCAGTCATACGCAGCCGGTTCACCACGCAGGAAGCGTGCAATTGCGTCCGCGTGATAGGGGGCGCATGTTTCTACCGCCTGCGCGTTGGCTTCGAGTTGCGCGAGCGCCGCGTAAGACGTTTCAAAGCTCATGTTCAGCAAGCGCTTGCTGGCCCCGAATGCACCGCGCGGACCATTCCTGAAGCGCCGTGCAAAGCGCCGTGCGTTTGTGAGCAACGCGTCGGTCTCGACGACGGAATGCACGAGGCCAATCTGCTTTGCCTCGTCAGCCCCCACACGCCTCGCGCTCAGGAACAGATCTTTTGCCACTGCCATCCCGACCAGTCTGGGGACGATGTAGAGCGCCCCCATGTCGGGAATCATGCCGATCTTGTGAAACGACATGCAGAAACTGGCCTTGCGCGAGATCATCACGAAGTCAGCAGCCAAGGCCAGCGACGCGCCTGCACCATAGGCCGGCCCGTCCACGGCGGCGATAACGGGTACTTCGAGATTGCGCAGCCGCGACAGCCACGCGTGGGCGCCCAGCAGGTTATCGCGCATGGCAAGCGCGGGGTTGCTCGCGGGATCGGGGTTGGAACGTCGTTCCCTGATCGCCTTGAGGTCGCCGCCGGCGCAGAATGAACCGCCCGATCCGGTAATGATGAGCGCGCTAATACTGCGGTCGCTCTCCACGCGCTCGAGCATGTCGACATAGTCCTGACGCAACTCGGTGGAAAGCGCGTTTCGATGTTCGGGGCGTTGATGAGTGAACTCGGCGATACCGTCCGTGATGGAAAGCTCGGCGTGTCGAAGGGCGATCACTTCTTGCGGCATGGCAGGATCCTCAGCTTAGTGGCGGCCCCGTGAGGACGGAAATTGCGCTACGGGGTGCAGGTGTGGCGTAGTGCGGAGATTGTCTTATGCCGGCCGACGCCGGTACGCCCCCCAAATCGGGCGGCCGCACTGGCCGTGCACTGACGGCCCCCCGTCCGGGGTGGCGGATGTCTTGCGCACATCGGGTCTACTAGTGTCGGCAGCTACTTTCGTCGCGCGGAGACAAAGCATGAAAACCAGAATTACCGAACTACTGGGTGTCCAGTATCCAATCGTCGAAGGCGGAATGCAGTGGGTGGGGCGCGCGGAACTGGCCGCAGCCGTTTCCAACGCGGGCGCCTTCGGCATGGTGACTGCACGCACACTGCAGACGCCGGAGGACTTGCTGAAAGAGGTTCATCGTACGCGCGAGCTGACCGACAAACCGTTCGGCATCAACCTCACGCTGTCACTGATGGCTCATGATGTCTCTTATGACGGATGGCTCGACGCGATCGTCGAGAGCGGCGTGAAAGTGGTGGAAACGGCGGGAAACAAGCCACATCTGGTGATCGACCGGCTCAAGGCACATGGGATCAAGATCATCCACAAGTGCACGTCGGTGCGTCATGCATGCTCGGCCGAACGGGCTGGGGTGGATGTGATCTCCATCGACGCATTCGAGGCGGCGGGCCACCCTGGCGAGGACGATGTGCCGGCGATGATCCTGATTCCGGCGGCCCGGCGGGCAATCAGGATTCCGATCCTCGCATCAGGTGGCATTGCCGATGGCAGGAGCATGGCCGCCGCGCTGACACTCGGCGCCGACGGCGTGAATATGGGCACCCGGTTCATGATGACCCGGGAGAGTGCGATTCACGAAAACGTCAAACGGACGCTGGTGGCTGCGAGTGAGCTCGACACCACACTGATCAAGCGCACCCTCAAGCGTACCGCGCGCTTCTACGCGAACGCGGTCTCTGAAGAGATTGTCGAACTGGAGCGGCGGCCCGGTGGTGCCACTTATGAAGATTTGAAGCATCTGCTGTCCGGCAACCGCGGTAACGCAGCGCTCGCGGCTGGCGAGATCGACAGTGGTCTGATCTGCGCGAGCCAGGTGATCGGCCTGATCGACGATGTCCCTGGCTGCGCCGAAGTGGTTTCGCGCATGGTGGCCGAATGCCGCGCGAGTCTTGAAGTGGCATTGAGCACCTATCGGGGCGAGTAGGACTAATCGTTCGCGGCGACAAAGAGCATCGAGATATAAAGGATGGTCGATACAACAATGATGCAGGCTCCGACCAATACCTTCGCCTTGTTAAATTCAAGGCCGCCATCAATCGTAACGGCGATCCCAACCACCGCAGCCAGCGTCCCGATCGCTGCGAGCAAGACGTGGATCTTGCTGCGGATAAGCTTTCTACGTTCGGCTGTGAGGGGCTCCCCCCATTGTTTTTGTGCCATTCCAGACTCCTCTGTTTCGGGTGGTTGGTTTCTCGGAGTGGTTCAGGCTCCGCACGCTTCGCCTGGCCAGCCGGGCTCGTCGTACGATAATCCACACCCGATTGAACAACAGGGCCGCCGTCGTGGTCAACCGCCAAACGCAGAGCGGGCTTGCAATGCAGCAACGTAGGCATCCTGCGAAATGTTGTCTTTTTGATTAGCGATGCTACACTGCCAGCGCGTACAGGCAGGAAAGCAATCCCCGGCAAATCGCCACTGTCCTTAGCGTTGCGGGACATCAGATTGACATACAGCTAGAAGAACAAGGAGCATGTATGCATCGACCAAGCAATACGTCGGAACCCCCTCGTTGGCGGCCCTATCCAGTTGCACTTTCGTGCTGTCTATTACCATGACCATGCGGTCCGCATAATGAATTGCGGTGGCTTCAACGGCGTTCTCGCGCGTGACTAGTCGCCGTCAATCGCCAGGGATTACACGGGAATCGTTGCGTCAACCTGGTTGACATGAGCGCAGGGGAAGTGGTCCACGGGCACCCCTTGCATCGAAAGCGGGCACATGCGTGCCCAAGCACGACGCGGCAACGTATACCTGGATCACCTGGATCGTTCCACGCGAACCCTGGAGCAGAATGTCTCCGCGGTCCAACGCGATTGCTTCTCGACGCCCGCGCCGCAAGGCTGCGGAGATTTGCCGACGGAGATCAAGATGACACGACGCGCGTACGTCTTTGCCGCTTGCCTCGTAATGACAGCAGTCGCGACCCTGGGCGGGTGCCATGACCAGGAGGCGCCAGCGGCCGCGCGACCACCCGTGAAGGTCGACGTCATCGAGGTGGCGTTGCGCGATGTTCCGGTGCCGTTTGACTACGTTGGCCAGACCGAGAGCTCGCAGCAGGTCGAAATCCGTGCACGCGTGAGCGGCTTTCTCGAGAAGCGCGTGTATGAGGAAGGCTCGATGGTCCACCAAGGCGACGTCATGTTCCTGATGGATCGCAAGCCATTCCAGGCCGCGCTCGACGCTGCGCAGGCTGAGTACGCGCAACAGAAAGCCAGGCTCGAAACCGCTCAGGCCAATCTCAACAGGGTACGTCCGCTCGCCGCAAAGAATGCCTTAAGCCAGAAGGACCTCGACGATTCGGTCGGTCAGCAACAGGCAGCCGCCGCCGCGCTTGATCAGGCCCGCGCGAACGTCACGAGCGCGAGCCTGAATCTCGGCTACACGACCATCACTGCGCCGGTCACCGGGCTGTCGAGCTTCGCGAAGAAGCAAAATGGTTCGTATATCGATTCGTCCAATAGTCTGCTGACCTACGTCGCAAAACTCGATCCAATGTGGATCAACTTTTCGCTGTCTGAGAATGAGATGCTGCAACTGCGTGCGCAGACCGCGAAAGGCACGCTCAAGCTGCCGCCGCTTGGCGGCCTCGAAGCGGTTATCGTGCTCGCAGACGGAAGCATTTATCCGCAGCGCGGTCACATCGCGTTCAGGGATGCATCCCTGAGTTCCGAAACCGGCACGTACCTGATTCGGGCCGCTGTGGGCAACCCTGATGGCGCATTGCGTCCCGGACAGTTTGTACGGATCAAACTGCTTGGCGCCGAGCGTACCGCGGCGGTTGCGGTGCCCCAAGGCGCCATCATGCAGGGGCCACGCGGCGAATATGTGTGGACCGTCGACAAGGACGGCAAAGCCCAGCAACGCGCGATCGAAGCAGGGGAATGGACCGGCAACGACTGGGTCGTCAATTCCGGCCTGCAAGTTGGCGATCGCGTCGTGATCGACAACTCGTTGCGGCTTGCGCCCGGTGCGCCCGTCACGGCGAACGTGGTGCCGACACCGCCTGCGAGCGTGAACATCGCGGCTATTGCGAGTGGAACGGCAG
>NZ_JBAURZ010000414.1:0-11534 GCF_049581445.1 Paraburkholderia sp.
CCTCAACGCCGCCTGCGCGCCGCTCGCCCTCGCCGCTCGACTCGCGCGATTGTTCGGATGGGGCGTTTGCAGCCGCTTTCTGATTCGCCCCAGCGGGACTTTTGGGTACATTCGACATGGGGGCGCATTATAATCCCGGGCATGAATTCCCAAACCGACCTCGTCCCCACGCCCGCGAGCGCTCCGGCCCCGACCGGCGCTACGGAATCCGACTCGCAACACGCGCAATTCGTCGACTGGATGCGCTCGGTCGCCCCCTATATTCACGCGTTCCGCAACAAGACGTTTGTTGTCGGCTTCGGCGGTGAAGTGGTGCATCAGGGGCTACTGAACGCGCTGGTGTCCGACATCGCGCTGTTGCAGGCCATGGGCATCCAGATCGTGCTGGTGCATGGCTCGCGGCCGCAGGTCGAAGAGCAGATGAGTCTGCACGGGGTGGAGTCCGAGTTTTCGCACGGCATGCGCATCACCGATGCGCGTGCGCTCGAATCCGCCAAGGAAGCCGCCGGCGAAGTGCGTCTGGACATTGAGGCTGCCATCAGCCAGGGCTTGCCGAACACGCCTATGGCCCACGCGCACATCAGCGTGGTGTCCGGCAACTTCGTGACGGCGCGCCCGGTCGGTATTCTGGATGGCGTCGATTTCGCCCACACGGGTGTCGTGCGCAAGATCGACGCGGATTCGATCCGCCATTCGCTGGCGAGCCGCAAGCTCGTGCTGCTTTCGCCGCTCGGTTTCTCGCCCACTGGCGAAGCGTTCAATCTGTCTATGGAAGATGTGGCGTCGGCGGCGGCCATCGCGCTGCGAGCCGACAAGATCGTGTTCCTGACCGAAACGCCGGGCCTGATGGAAGACGGTGAGGAAGGCCCGGAACTGGTCCGCGAACTGTCACTCGACGACGCGTACAAGCTGCATGAAAGCGGCGAAGTCACCGGCGACGCCGGCTTCTACCTCAAGCACTCAATCCGCGCCTGCCGCGGCGGCGTAGCGCGGGCGCACATCATCCCTTATGCGCTGGACGGCAGCCTGCTGCTCGAATTGTTCCTGCACGATGGCGTGGGCACGATGATCTCGTACGAGAACCTCGAAAGCCTGCGTGAAGCGACGCCGGACGACGTCGGCGGCATTCTCGCGCTGATCGAGCCGCTCGAATCCGACGGCACGCTGGTGCGGCGCGGCCGTCACCAGATTGAACGCGACATCGACCATTTCTCGGTAATCGAGCACGATGGCGTGCTCTTCGGCTGCGCCGCGCTGTATCCGTATACGCAAGAGCGCATCGGCGAGATGGCTTGTCTGACGGTCGCCCCGGAAGCACAAGGCACGGGCGACGGCGAGCGTCTGCTCAAACGCATCGAGCAACGCGCGCGGGCGCGCGGCCTCACACGCATTTTCGTGCTGACGACGCGCACCGAACACTGGTTCCTCAAACGCGGCTTTGTGAAGGTCACGGTCGACGACCTGCCGGAAGATCGCCGCCGGCTTTATAACTGGCAGCGCAAGTCGCTGGTGCTGATGAAACAGCTCTGAGCGCCCCCATATAAAGCGACTGCCACATAACGCAACAACGCCCCACACCGATCACAGGAGAAGCACAGCATGTCTCGTATGGTTCAATGCGCGAAGCTCGGCAAGGAAGCCGAAGGCCTCGATTTCCCGCCACTGCCGGGCGAACTCGGCAAGCGGATCTACGAAAGCATCTCGAAGGAAGCCTGGCAGGCGTGGCTCAAGCAGCAGACCATGCTGATCAACGAGAACCGCCTGAACATGGCCGATCCGCGCGCGCGCCAGTATCTGATGAAGCAGACCGAGAAGTTCTTCTTCGGCGAAGGCGCCGATCAGGCCACGGGCTACGTGCCGCCGTCGGAGAGCTGATGGATGGCCTGCGGGCCAGCCTCGACCTTGGCCTGAGCTTAGGCTGACAAAAAATCCGCGCCGCGTGCGCGGATTTTTTTCGCCCGTATCCAGGTTATTTCCTCGCCGTTCTGCGCGCTCTTCTTGACGCGTTTCCCCAGTGGCGTAAACGCAAGATCCAGGCCGCTTTTAAGCCGTCATTTCATCTCCGCATATTCCGCCGAATCCCCCGCCCCGCAAGGGATTGCACCCTCCTGCAGCAACCCGGCGGCACTACCAGGTTTGCACGATCCTCTGTCATCGTGCTATCATGTTGCTCGTTTCAACAGTCTTTAACCATCATTCGCGTTCAAGTCAACGTGTGGCGCCCTGCGCGACGCACCTGCGGATTGAACACTTTTTTGACAAGAAGGCTTGTCGGTCACACTGCAAAGCGCGCAGCGCTGGCGCAGTCATCACCGGCCTTTTTCGTACCAAGCCTTTCAGTGGCGCCTGCGGCACTTCGTGTCCAGCGTCCTCATGCATCTGCCCCCCTTCCACGGCCACGCAGGTGCAACGATCAGCAACAACCTAGACCAGTGCAATTCCGCGACATGCGCGGGGCATGGGCGTTTGTTTTTGTCTGTTTTCTCTGACGCCCCTGTCTGGCCCGACTCTCTCGGGCCGTCGCCCCTTTCGCGAAACTGCACTTCCCCAGCACCCGTGGCGGAACGTCCATGTGCGTTTTCATGCGTTTCGTCGCAGTCATTGGAGTTTTCACCTTGACCGCTTCCAGCAACGGCTTCTGGCGACATAAAGCACAAGAACAACGCCTAACCCTCGACGACATCACGATCGTCGATCAGTCCCTCCTCAAGCGTGCCGTCGGCGCTATGGCGCTCGGCAACGCGATGGAATGGTTCGACTTCGGCGTGTACAGCTACATCGCCGTCACGCTCGGCCAAGTGTTTTTCCCGTCGAGCAGCCCTTCGGCCCAGTTGATCGCCACCTTCGGCACCTTTGCGGCGGCTTTCCTCGTGCGGCCGATCGGCGGCATGGTGTTCGGCCCGCTCGGCGACCGCATCGGGCGGCAGCGCGTGCTTGCCATGACGATGATCTTGATGGCGGCCGGCACGTTCGCCATCGGTCTGATTCCGAGCTACGGATCGATTGGTATCCTCGCACCGGCACTGCTGCTCGTCGCGCGTCTGGTGCAGGGCTTCTCCACTGGCGGCGAATACGGCGGTGCAGCCACCTTCATCGCCGAATTCTCGACGGACAAGCGGCGCGGCTTCATGGGCAGCTTCCTCGAATTCGGCACGCTGATCGGCTATGTGCTCGGTGCGGGCACGGTCGCTGTGCTGACGGCCACGCTGTCGCATGAGGCGTTGCTGTCGTGGGGTTGGCGCGTGCCGTTCCTGATCGCCGGGCCGTTGGGTCTGGTGGGTCTGTATATCCGGATGAAGCTCGAAGAAACGCCCGCCTTCAAAAAGCAGGCCGAAGCGCGCGAAGCGGAAGACAAGGCGGCCCCCAAGCAGAGCTTGCGTGAGTTGCTGGTAAAGCAATGGCGCCCGCTGCTGCTGTGCGTGGGCCTCGTGCTGATCTTCAATGTGACCGATTACATGGCGCTGTCGTATCTGCCGAGCTACCTGTCGTCGACGCTCCACTTTAACGAGACGCACGGCCTCTTCCTCGTGCTGCTGGTGATGGTGCTGATGATGCCAATGACGCTATTCGCCGGCCGCCTGTCCGACTCGATCGGCCGCAAGCCGGTGATGCTGCTGGGCTGCGTGGGTCTGTTCGCGCTGTCGATTCCCGCGTTGTTGCTGATCCGCACCGGCATGATGCTGCCGGTCTTCGGTGGCCTGCTGATTCTTGGCGTGCTGCTGTCGTGCTTCACGGGTGTGATGCCGTCGGCGCTGCCGGCGCTCTTCCCCACTCGTATCCGTTATGGCGCGCTGGCGATTGGCTTTAACATCTCCGTATCGCTGTTCGGTGGAACGACGCCGCTCGTGGCTGCGTGGCTCGTCAACAGCACCGGCAACCTGATGATGCCCGCGTACTACCTGATGGGCGCGTCGCTGATCGGTATCGTGTCCGTGCTCGCGCTGAGCGAAACGGCACGCAAGCCGCTGCTCGGCTCCGGGCCTTGCGTGGCGACACACTCAGAAGCGCATGCCGTGCTGCGCGGTGAGCGTATCGCCGAGGAAATGGACGAGCACTACGCGGCGCGACAAACCGCACGGGCTTGATCGCTCGGTTTGGATCTAACGGGCCGGCACGGGTGATCCTGTGCCGGCCCGTTGTTTTGTGGCGGTTGTGTTCAGGGTTCGGTGTTCAGGCCAGCAAGTCATGCAGGCTCGCCGTAACACCCGCACCGTCCACCTCCAGCAACCCCGCCGACACCGGCAATTTGAACCGCCTTGGCCCTGCGCTGCCAGGATTGACGTACAGCACGCCATCGCGCTCGTCGATCAACGGCTTGTGCGAATGCCCAGTCACGACCACCTTGATGCCATCGCGGCGCGGATCGACGTCCAGATCGGCCTGATCGTGGACCACCAGGATCTTCACCTGCTGCACCGTCAGCGTGGCGTGCGTGGGAATCGCACGAGCCCACTCGCCCATATCGTTGTTGCCGCGCACGGCCGTCACCGGCGCAATCTGTCTCAGCGCATCGAGCACAGCGGGTTCGCAGATATCGCCGGCGTGAATGATCGCGTCACACCCTTGTAGATGCAGTAGCGCTTCGGGGCGGACCAGATTGTGCGTGTCGGAAATCAGGCCAATGCGAGTCATGGTGGCAGGTGCAGTCATGCTGCAGATGAGTCTTGAATGGATGCGTAGTGCACCGCCAGCCACACTGTAGGCTCGCTTTCGTGCGTCCACGCGACCCTGTGCCGGCAGTGCGCTTCGATCAATAGATAGTCGCCCGGCCGCATCTCATGAAGCCGGGGACTACCGTCGATGTCCTCGAATTCGAGGCGCGCGGCCCCGCTCAGCAGCACAACCCACTCGTCACGCGCGCTGTCGTACCAGAAGCCCGCTGGACTCGCCTGTCCGGTCGAGACGATCCGCTCGATCACGACGCCCGGTTGCCCGACCAGCGTATCGACCCGCTCCCCGGTTCCTTGCAGCACCTCAGTACCAAGGTTGAACAGATTGCCGCTCGCTGACATGGACAGGCCTACTTCATCGGCTTGAGACCGTCGAGCAAGGTGGGCACCAGTTCACTGACGGTCGGATGGATGTGCATTGCGTACTGCAACGTCGGGTAAGTCGCGCCGGCCGTCATGATATCGATGAACGTGTGAATCGCTTCATCACCCTCAATGCCAAAGATCGCCGCGCCGAGAATCTTTTTGCTGTCCGCATCGACCAGCACCTTCATGAAGCCATCGGTCTCGCCACGCTCGCTGGCGCGGCCGACACGCGACATCGGCATGGTCGCCATCAACGCAGCGCGGCCCGACTGCCGCACTTCCGCCTCCGACATGCCGACCCGCGCAAGCGGCGGATCGACGAACACGGCATACGCCATGATGCGGTCATCGACACTGCGCTTGCCGCCGTCGAACAGATTGGCGGCGACGATCTGGTAATCGTCGTACGACGTATGCGTGAAGGCACCGCGTCCGTTGACATCGCCGATTGCCCACACCCCCGGCACCGACGTGCGCAGCGCGCCATCGACCGGGATGATGCCGTGTCTGTCCGTGGCGATGCCGGCGGCGTCGAGACCAAGGTCGTCGGTATTCGGCTGACGCCCCGTCGCGAATAGCAGGTGCGTTGCTTCGACGGCAGGTTGATCACCGTCGAATCCGATACGCACACCATCAGCCGCGAGCGGTTCGACCCGCTGCGGTTGCGCGCCGAAGCGAAACTCGATGCCTTCACGCGCCAGCACTTTCTGCACTGCCTGTGAGAAATCGGCATCCTCGCGCGCGAGCACCCGATCGCCACGCACGATCACCGTCACGCGGCTACCGAAGCGGCGAAACACCTGAGCAAATTCGAGCGCGATATAGCTGCCGCCGATAATCGCCAGATGCTCGGGCAAGTCCGTCAGTTCAAGCAGGCTGGAGTTGGTGTAGTAGCGGATCTGCTCGAGGCCTTCGAGCGGCGGCACGACTGCGCGTGTGCCGGTGTTGATGAAAATCTCGTCGGCTTCGAGTTCGGCGGCAATCTGCCCGTCCGGTCCGCTGATATTGAGCGTGCGTGATCCGGTAAAACGCGCATGGCCGTTGAAGACGGTCACGTTGTCGGTGCCGCGCAGCCACTTTTCGACACCGACGCGCGACCGGCCGATGATCTGATCCTTGCGCGCCTTCACCTGCGCCAGATCGACCGTAACGGCGCCCGCCACATGCACGCCGTACGGTGCCGCGTTGCGCGCCACATGTGCGACACGGGCACTGGCGACATAACTCTTGGTAGGGGTGCAACCGACATTCACGCAGGTCCCGCCGAATTCACCGCGCTCGATCACAGCGGTCTTGCGGCCATTCGTGGCGAGACGCACCGCCAGCGGCGAGCCGCCTTGTCCGGTACCGATCACGACTGCGTCGAAGTGCTGGGGCATGGCCTATCTCCGGAAGCTCGTGGGCGAGTCCGTGCCATCTTACGCCAGCGTGTGCCTGAAAGTTATGAAGCGCGCCATGAATCGCGCGTTGCGAACTGAGGGTGGGGAACCGCTCGGATGCACTACGTTGAAGCAGGGGTGTGGATGGGGTCCAGCTTTACCGCTCGCCATCTCTGGCGCACAGGTCACCGCCAGCGCCTGCCCTCAGGCGTGGCAGTGATGGGCTGCGCAAATAAACTCGCGCGAGCGTTGCAGCGCCGCGCGGGCGCCTTTGGTTGCTACCAGCAGACCAACCTGGCTCAGGTTGAAATCCTGTGCCACCATCATTGTCATTAACTCCACCATCGGCAGCACTACCGATGGGTGATACAACTGTCTTTCAATCAGGGCTCGCATATCCGGCTCCATCGCATCGCGCCGCTTCGGCACCACGCCGCTACTAACGTTTCGATGGTTGGATTCTAGGGATTCGTAGCGGCCGGATAAATAGCCCGAAAGCGAAGGGACTTGTCGGCCAAATAGAACAATCCGCCCATGCCGCGCAAACGCCCGACTGGCGGGGCTTGCGGCGAATTTCTTAGGGGTTGGTGCAGGCGCTGACGGGTGGCTGCGGCGCGCGTTCGTGGCGACCCAGAGCAGTTTTAAGCCGCCAACCTCCACGCGCCCGACAAGGTTATTCGAGCGGTGCGCCGATAAATGCCGGCAACGCTTCGGCGCGTTCGGAAAACGCGGCGAGTGCCGGATAGCGGTCCGCATCCACCGCGCCAGGCAACATGAACTGGGTAAAGCGCCATGCGACAGCCACTGTGATGTCGGCTTGCATCAGGCGCTCGCCGAACAGCCAGCCGTCGTGGCCGGCAAGGCGCGTCTCGAGATGCCCGTATGCCGCGTGCATCTGCTTCTGCACCCGCTCGACCCATGGTTCGTATTGCCACTGCTGGGGCCGCAAATTGCGTTCATAGACAGCCTGCATGGCCTTTTCCGTCGCAGCAAGTGCAAATCCGATCATGTTCAGTGCTTGCAGTCGCGCGCCGGACTCCTCAGGCAACAGACGAGATGCCGGCGCGACCTGGTGATCGAGATGATCGAGGATCAAGCTGGAATCGATCAGCACGGTGCCGTCATCGGCGATGAAGGTCGGCGCCTTGACCACTGGATTGATCTTCGCGAACTCGTCGTACTGGCTAAACACCGATACGCTGCGATGTTCGAAGGGCAGACCCAGCACCGCCAGCGAAATGGCGACGCGACGCACATAGGGAGAGTCCAGCATGCCGATCAATTGCATTCGTTGCCTCAAGGGTGAGAGCGAAGGAATGCATGACTGTAGACGAACTCGCGTGCGCTGGCGAGACGACGCCGCTTACCTTCCGTTCACCACGCCCATGCGTGCGCTCGTCTCAATCAGACTGCGCGCATAGGCACTCGCCGCCACGGGCCGGCTGAACAGATAGCCCTGCTGCTTGTCGCATTCGATCGAGCGCAGGAAGGCCGCTTGCTCCTCCGTCTCCACGCCTTCAGCAGTCACATTCATGCCCAATGAATGTGCCATCGCCACCACGGCCTGCGTAATCGCAATCGAATCGCGGTGATCCGGCAAGCCCGCTACAAACGAGCGGTCGATCTTGAGGTTGTGCAACGGAAAGCGCTTCAGATAGGACAGCGACGAATAGCCCGTGCCAAAGTCATCAACCGAAATCCGCACGCCCATCTTGCTCAATGCGCTGAGCATAGGCAGCACGCTTTCGCTGTCGCTCATCAGCAGACGCTCGGTGATCTCCAGTTCCAGCGCATCCGGCGCAAGCCCGCTGAGTGCCAGGCAACGTTCGATCCGCGCGACGAGCCCATCGTCGAACTGGCGCGGCGACAGGTTGACGGCCATCACCAGATCCGGTTCGAGCGTACGACGCCATTCACCCAACTGGGCACACGCATGCTCCAGCACCCAGTCGCCGATCGCCATGATCAGACCGGTGTCTTCGGCAACCGGAATGAACTCCACCGGCGACACGTCGCCCAGTTCGATGTTGTACCAGCGCAGCAGCGCTTCGGCGCCAATGGTGCGATTGCGCCGGCTATCGACAATCGGCTGATAGACGAGGCTCAGTTCGCCCGCGCCCAGCGCGCGCCGCAGCAGTTGCTCGATCGCAAAACGCCTGAGCAGGTGTTCGTTCAGTTCAGCGGTAAAAAACTGGAAGTTATTGCGGCCGCGCTGCTTGGCCGAATACATCGCCGAATCGGCATTGCGCATCAAGGTCGGCACATCCTGGCCGTCCTCCGGAAAGAGGCTGATGCCTATCGAAGCGCCCAGATAATATTCGTTGTTAGCCACCGCGAATGGCACCGCAATCGTCTCCAGGATCTGACGCGCGAACCGGATCAGATCGGCGGTGTCGTCGTACCCATTCACCACGATCACGAATTCGTCACCGCCCACCCGGGCGAGCGTCGCGTCTTCGGCCACACATGACGCAAGACGCCGCGCCACGCTGCATAACAAGGCGTCGCCGGCTTCGTGGCCCGCCGTATCGTTGACCTTCTTGAAGCCATCCAGATCGACGAACAGCACGGCCACGCGCGCCAGTTCGGCGCCGGGGCTCGACGGTTCGAACAGATCGCGCATCCGGTCGGCCAGATAGGCGCGGTTATAGAGCCCCGTCAGCGAATCGCGGGTGGCGAGGAATTTAAGCTGCTGCTGGGCCTTGCGGACCGGGCCGATGTCGGTGAACGAAATCAGCACGGAACCGGGCTCGCTCTCGCCGGGCTTGAGGATTGGCACCACGTTCTGGGTGATCCAGACCACTTCGCCGTCCGTGAGTTCGAGGCCGATGGTCATACCGAGCAGCGGTTTGCCGCTTGCCAGCGCCCGGATCGTCGGGCGTTGCGCATGGGTAAGCGGCACGCCATCCTCGCCGAAGGCACGCACCATCACGGTGAAGATGTCCTGACCGACGAGGTCCGCCTTGGCATGGAGGATCCGCAACGCGCTTGGATTGCAGGCGAGCACCACGCCGTTGCGCGTCTGCACCACGATCCCTTCGTTCAGGTGATTGACGACCAGACGATGATGCTCCTCGCTTTGCGCGAGACGTTGCGCCATGGCGTCCTGATGCACCGCGAGACCGACGCTGCGGCCGATGTCGCGCAGCATGGTCTCCTCTTCATGGCTCGGCCGGCGCGGCGTGTGGTAGTAGACCGCGAATGCGCCAAGCACGACGCCGACGTCGTTCTCAAACGGCATCGACCAGCAGGCGCGCAGACCGACCGGCAGCGCGAGGTGTTTGTAGTCGGCCCAAAGCGGATCGGTTTCGATGTCCTCGACCACGACCATGCGCCGCAGATACATCGCCGTGCCGCACGAGCCCGCTTGCGGGCCGATCGCGACGCCGTCGAGCGCCTTCGTATATGACTTCGGCAAGGACGGCGCGCCGCCCGCTCGCGCGTGCACACCGTCGGGGTCGAGCAACAGGATCGAACAGTTGGCGCCCTCGCCCAGCAGCGCTTCGGCGCGGCGGCACACTTCGTCGAGCAATTCCGGCAACGGCGTATTGCGCGTGATCAGCCGCAGCACGCTGCGCTCGGAGGCGAGCAACTGCTCCGCCAAGCCTGACGAATAGTGGTCGTCTTCAGACTCTGCTCCAACCGGTTCACCTGGTGTCAACTGGCAAGTCATATCTGAGCCCCCTATCCCGACATCGGCAGGTTTGGACCCGCGGCACACTGGGGTTTACGCCAGGCAGCTTCGGTCAACTCATTAATTGACCCACCGGGCATAGGAACGCCCTCCCCATGCTGCGATGTCTGGCATTCCCGTGCTCCGCGGCCACTGGGTGACGCGCAACGCTGCTTCTAATTGTGCGCGTGCAAATCCGGATTCAGTTGCCCCCAAGTTTTATTGCGCGAAATGGCTTCGACCGCGCCTGTCTGCGAGTTGCGCCGGAACAGCCACCCCGGCTGGCCAGAGAGCGTCGCCGCCTTTGCCACCGAGCCATCCGGCAGGCTCACCCGCGTGCCCGCCGTGACATAGCAGCCCGCCTCGACGACGCAATCGTCGCCCAGCGAAATGCCGATGCCGGCATTCGCGCCGAGCAGGCACCGTTTGCCGACCGACACCACCTGCGTGCCGCCGCCCGAGAGCGTGCCCATGATCGACGCGCCACCGCCAATGTCGCTGTGATCGTCGACTACCACGCCGGAACTGATGCGACCTTCAACCATCGACACGCCCAGCGTCCCCGCATTGAAATTGCAGAAGCCTTCGTGCATTACCGTGGTCCCCGACGCGAGGTAAGCGCCGAGCCTGACCCGGTCCACGTTGGCGATGCGCACGCCCGACGGCACCACGTAGTCCGTCATGCGCGGAAATTTGTCGACACCGGTGACTTCGAACGGCATGCGCGCCGCACGCGCCTTCAGACGCACCTGACCGATGCTCTCGACCGCGCAAGGTCCAAAGGAGGTCCATGCGACGTTCGCCAGCAGGCCAAACAGGCCGCTCAGATTGGCCTCGTGTGGCTTGATCAGACGGTGGCTCAACAGATGCAGGCGCAAATAAACATCGTGGGCGTCAAGCGGCGCGTCGGCGAGCGAAGCGATGCCGGTGCGCACGCCGACCACTTCGACACCACGCCTTTCATCGGGACCGACGCAGTGCGCCGCCGCATCGCCGATCGCGCGCGACACCTCGTCATCCGATAAACGCACGGTGCCGCTGACCACGGGCTCATCGACGAGCTCCGGCTCGGGAAACCAGCTATCGAGAACTGTACCGTCCGCAGCGAGCGTCGCCAGTCCAACCGCTGACGCACCGCAACCCTTGAATTCAACCGATGCCATCGTGCCCGTCTCCTCCGCTTATCGCGAACACGCCGCGCCCTCGTCTGCGCGGCGGCTTGCCCTACCCACCACCACGAGCGTTATTGTTGCTCGGTGGTCTGGAACTGCCACCGCCACCGCCCGGTGGCTTACCTCCTCCGCCACCACCACCCGGAGGCTTACCGCCGTCACCGCTCGGCGGACGACCGCCTGAGCCCCCACCACCGCCACCGCCGTTGCCACCGCCCGGTGGCTTACCCCCTCCTCCACCACCACCTGGTGGGCGTCCGCCTCCGCCTGATGG